>JAHJCS010000009.1 GCA_018812465.1 Nanobdellota archaeon
ACAGTAAATTCCCATCTCATCACAGCCTTTATACTGATATGATAAGGATAACCCTTGTCTCAAACTGCTCTATCCCTTACAACAATATGCTTGTCACAGAGGACACTATACTATGCGCAGGTGTCTATAATCTCAATGATTTTGATTATGATGAAAGCTTAGACAAGGTAGGTATAATCAGGATAAACGGCAATGGAATCACATTTGACTGTAATGGTTCAACCCTCAATGGCGGAGGAGCAATAGGGCAAGGCAGTCAAAAAGGCGCTGGATTCGCAATAACAGTTGATTCATCAGAGAATGTTGTGATAAAGAACTGCAATATCGGATATTATGAGTTTGCCATAGCTGCAAACAGATCCAGGAACCTGACTATCTATAATAACTCAATATATTACAATGATGTGGGCATTGGATTTGGCAGGACTAATGAGAGCTGGGTATTCAACAACACTGTAAAGCAGATTGGAACATCTGCTTATGCTCTGACTGACATGTCTTATAATAACATCTTTGAGAACAACTTAGCTGTCAATAATTTTGTTTCTTTCATAGTGGATAATTCCCATTATAACACTCTGAGGGCTAATAACATCAGTTCCACTGAACTCTCTTTGTCTTATATAGCTGGAATTGCTTTATTCGGAGGATCAACTTATAACCATATAGATGACAATACTGTGAATAATCTTCTCCTTGGTGTGGGTATGGCTGATGTAGGAAGATTCCTGACTCAGGAGAGCTCAGGCTTTGGGGGGATGTGGAACAATTTCTCAAGGAATATAATAAATGACAGCCTGGTTGCTTCAATAGGCCTTCTGCTTCCCTATCCGCCTGATTACTTCAATTATTTTGAACAGTCAAATCTTATTAATGGTGAGCCAATATATTATTATGTGAACCAGCATGGAACACCATCATCACCTAAGGATATTTCTGGACTCTCTCTTGATTATCCTGGCAGTTCAATATTTATGGGTAAAGTAACCCTTGTGAACTGCTCTCACTTCACAGTATCAGATAACACACTTGCAAATAATTTTTATGACCTTCTCCTTGTCAATTCCTCAAATATCACTGTCTCAGGAAATATAATTGAGAATGCGACAGATGCCAATCTTATCAGTGTATATGATACTTTTGGTGTATTTGCAGGTGTGGGAGTTCAGGTCATATCAAGCAAGGATATCGCTTTGTTATCCAATAATATCTCTGGAAACTTATTTGGAGTAACCTCATTGAATATGACTAAAAGACTGAATATCTCAAATAGCATCATCAGGGACAATTCTGTTAATGGAATGGCTCTCTCTGAGATAAATGATTCTTACATAACAAACAACAATATCACATCAAATTCAGAGTATGGTGTACGTCTCTACAATGATGGAAATATATTCCTTGATTCTAATGACATCTCATTCAATAATCTTGGAGTATTATTCAATCTATCCTCAGGTGGCATGACATATAATACTATACATGATAACACCCTGGATGGAGTATCATTATTTGACTGCCTAAATCCAATATCCTTCTATGGGAATAATATTACAGGAAATCTCCAGAATGGGCTGTATGTTGAGTCATGTTCAGGCACAACACTCAGCAATGTTTTGTCTACAGGTAATTCTGATGCAGGAATATACTTAAAGGACTCAGATAATCTGTTGATAACATTTGCGCAGTCAAACGAAAGTTCAGATGGAATAATATTTGACAACACAAACAACACCCAAGTCTTTGATTCTTTGTTTGTGAACAACACTGCATCTCAGATCTATTTTGAGAATTCTGTGAACAATTCAATCATCCATTCTGTGTTAATCAACAATCTCACTGGAGGTGATATAGAATCATCAAACTCATATTCCAATACTTTCTTGAACACCTCATTCAACAGGTCAAACACTATTTATAATGATGCTGACTCAAACCTCTCAATGCAATGGCATCTTGATTTCTATGTGCAGGATAATGAGAGCTATATTATCGGCCAGTCTATACCTATCTCAGGAGTCAATATCTTTGTGAGAGATACTGATGGAGGCAATCAGCAGGTAATCTACACAGATAGTTATGGAAAAGCATACTTCAATGTCAGTGAGTATCTTGAGTCAGACTCAGGAAGGACATATTTCAGCAACTATTCATGGAATCTCACAAAGCTTGGCCATGAGTTCAGTGATGGGATGATAACCTCCTACTTCACAAGCACAAACCTGACTGAGAATAGATACTTCAATCTTTCAATGGCGCTAAAAGGGGGCATCAGCGACACAACTCCTCCAACAAATCCTATTGTTGTTGATGGTCCTGATTATGTTGATATAGACTGGTTCAGCAACAGGACAACCCTAAGCGCTTCATGGTATAATTCAACAGACCAACACCTGATATTTTACAGTTATATTATATTCGAGAATGGAACCTGCTTTTCTGGATATTGTTCTGAAAGCTCTGTCTACCTGAACACAAGTGTTACAGTCCCTGGACTGAGCCTGACTGAAGGCATGAATTACACCTTTGCTATTAGGGCAAGAGATTCATTGTTCTGGTACACTCCTTTTGCCTATAGCGACGGTGCAGTAGCTGATTTCACTGCTCCTGAATCATTTGTAAGCAGTCCCACTCATCCTAATGAATCTGTCTGGTATAATGATGGTGATGTCACATTGAACTTCAATGCAACAGACTCTCTCTCAGGAGTGGCAGGATTAAGTTATCTCCTTGATCAGAACCCAGGAACCGGCCCTGACCTGATAGCAGAGGAAAGGCCGACAGAAACAATCCATCTGCCAGCAAATACTGGTTATGGTTCTGTGCTGAAGTCAAACTCAACAGGGGAAGCGTTTGCGGTGTTCAGCGAGGTAGAAGGCAATCTTAGCCAGGGAGACAATATCACTGTTACAGTGCAGCTCTCAGAGGATATCTCAGATACACTTGATTCAATGAATGTTAGGATCTTCCTGTTGAGCAAGGCGCAGACTGCATCCTATGGGGAATATCTCAATAGCTTTAGCACAGTGGCAATAATCGGAGAAGATATCCATTCTAAGCCATACTCTTCTGCAGACACTTATTCTGCAAGTCTGACAGTTCTTCAGGATGTAGAGAATTCTTTCTATGTTGTTGTCGAAGGCCTCGGCTCTGATGATGACAACACCCATAACCTTTCAATTGCAGGAGCTGATTCTGGGGTTGATAATTCTACTGAGACCTTTGTATGTGGTGAACTAAGCGCATGCACTAATGTGACAAATTCAGCAGATTATGCAATCGGAGTGAAAAAGCAGTCAAGCCAGGCTTCCTGGTCAAAGTCATACTCAGGTCTTGGGGCAGGAATCCATTATTTCCATGTGCGAGCTCTTGATCTTGCAGGCAATTGGGGCAATCCTGCTCATTACAGGATCCAGATAGATGCAGAAGAAGGCGCTCCTGTGTTCACCAATATAAAACCAAGAGGCTACATAATCACCACTACCCCCACTTTGGTTGTGGAGACTAATGAGTATGCTATCTGCTATTACAACACCAGCGGATCAGACAATCAGCTCATGACAAGTTATGATGGATTGTATCATGAATCTCTATTATCGCTCTCGCAAGGAAACTATACCTATGATCTGAACTGCACTGACAGATCAGGGAACAGCGGATATAACTCAACGACTTTCCTTATTGATCCATCAGCAACTCCTGACTCAATAATCATAGGTGAGCTTACCAATTACACAGCAGGACAGAAGGTCAGGGCGATTGTCAATGTCACAAAGGAATATGATGGGATATCCTATGGCCTAGGAGAGCTTTCACTTGCTTTCTCTGTTAATATGACCAATTCAACAAACACCTATGGAATACCTATTGAGGTATATGATAGGGGTGATGGGGTATATTTTGTGGACTTCTTTGCTCCAAAAGTAGCTGGATCATACATCTTAACAGTGGGTGTTGGCAGTGTAACAGATAATGAGGTCTTCACAGTAAATTCTTACTCTCTTACAATAACATACTCAGGTATAACAACCATAGCAAGTGCATCTGATAGGATGGTGTTTGGAAGGTCTGAGAATGACTATTCTGTTGGACTAGCTTTAGAGACTCCTGCCACCTACCTAGTTGGCACTACAAGTGAACTGAGCCTGAAATACACTGCTGTAGACGGAAAGGCATTCATTTTCATAACAGATCCTTATGGAGATATAAACAGAGCAGGCAAATATCTCAATAAAGGAACTTTCCAGGACCTCAAGAATCCTTCTTTTGGTCATGACCTCTTTGAGGAACAGCATGTGCTTTCAACTATCCTTGATTATAGCACTATCCATCTATTAGGCGCTGATAAAGTCTATGAAGGAAGATACTCAATACTTATCAGGAATGATGGGGTTAATGTATCCTCTGGAAAGACTAAGATAACCATAGAGATAATCTGATGAGAAAACCCCTCATGAACTGATAATAAAATATGTTGATCCTGGGGATATCTATGGACAACCCCCTGAGATTGTCTTTTGATAAAACCTAAAACTGATAATAAAATGATAAATTCAAAGAGAGCGCAGTTGTATCTCCTCACTGTGATAATCCTTTCCCTGCTTGTTTTCCTTATGGCTGATCTTCCTGCAAAGACCGAAGAGGGAAGCAGAGAGCCTATTCTTTTATACCAGAATTTTGTGTCCCAGATGCCTATGGTGATCAACAGCGCAGTCTATAACAGCAAGAACCTGACACTGGATGTTGATGATTATTCAGGAAAGTTCATTACTCACTCTGCCACAAAAAATATAAACCTATCTCTTTTCTATGTCATACAATACAACAGCAGCATATTCATGAGGAACAGGATGGGTTCAGATATAAATGCCACACTTTCAGATAGGACATACCTGATTGAGAACAGCAATTCAATACTGATATCACCAGCATTTCCTGTTGATAAGATAAGGATAATGAGTTCAGGCATTGACTATGATTTCAATTTAGGGCAAGGCAGGACTGATTTCAAAGTGATATTCAGGACAGTAGATGCAAGGAACAACATTGAGGTATACACTTATGGCTGATCTATTTCACTCAAAAAAAGCAGGAATAGCCATATGGGTATCCAGGGTTCTGATAATGACTTTTGCTGTACTGCTGGCTTCAATTGTCTCTTTCTGGATGAAGGATTATGTCCAGGGCACTGTTGAGGACCTTAAACACAGGGCTCACAGGACAGAGTATTGCGATCTTGTGGGGATAGAGCTGGATGACCTTACTGCTG
>JAHJCS010000106.1 GCA_018812465.1 Nanobdellota archaeon
CAAAGAACGGCGACACAAAGAATGATGAGAATATAATGATAATATATGATGAGAAGATTGCTGAATCTTTCTTACATGAATTCCGGAATGTTTACGGAAAAATATGAGTTAAGCTTAAAAAGATTATTCTAATGTTATTTGTTGAGGTAAACATGGTATATTTTGCTGAGGTAAAAGCCTATTCTGTCGGGAGCTGCCAGCCTACAGGGGACAGGAAGGTTGACATGCACCATACAATGATGATGCTGAATACCTGGAGGGCTTATGTTGTGAATCTGGATCCTTCTGTCGAGGAAGCATTCATAAAAGAAGCAGAAGATGCCATAGAAAGCGATTTTTATAATGTCTCAAAGAAAGATATAGGAGTGTGCATAAGAGGCCATATTGAGAGAGGGCAGCAAGAAACAATTGAAAGACTTGTTATAAATTATGAGAAACATCTTACAGATGTGCCCATAAGAGTATTCTGTGATTATTTCAGCATCTTAGGCGATGAATGGGTGCAAAGAGTAAAAGAAGACCCAAAACAGATATCTTTGTTTTGAGAATTAATAGGTGTTAGGTCAATCCTTTATCCTGAACTTTTCAAGTAAAGATTCACAGGATATATTTTATGGCAATTGTGCTATTATCAGAATAGAACAAGCTTAACAAGAATAATATATAATGTTCCAATAATAAGAAGCCCACCTATCAAGAATGCAATTATAGAGCTAATAAGGTACTTGTTTGCTGTGCTCTTCTCTGATGAGTCAGAGATAGTGAAAAGCTTATTCAGCTGAGTGCCCTTTGAGATCATCATATTCTCTGAGCCAAACTGCGCTGTACCTTCCTGGATATAAGGATTTTTGCCTGCATTGCCAAAAAGATATAATTTCTTACCTAAAGGTATAATCCTCTCCTCAATATTAAGCTGGTTTCTCTGTCTTCCTGATCTTGTTATCCCAAATGAAAGAAGCTTCTGGCTAATCTCATCAGGTATTGGCTTGAAAGGACTTGAGGTAAAACTGAAAGAAGGACTCACATTAAGCTCCATTCCTGTCGGGTCAACTAGGACTTTCCCAGTATCATCATTAAAGTAAAATTTAGGGATCTTATAATCTGATTTCAGAGTTTCTGTGTAGGAACTATCTCCGCTGGAACGCGTCTCTGTCACCTTGAAAGAATAGCCTATGCATTTCTCTCCAGTATAAGGCGCATTAAGAACTTCAGTTGCCAATGCCTGGCCTTTGAGCTCAACTTCACCCATAGCCGCACCCCTCACAGTGGATGTGGGAGTGTAGATTATGTCCATTCTCTTTTTATACTGGATTATGCCCAGATAAATCATGAGTATACTGAATGGAACCAAGAAAAACACAACAGTGAACTCTTCACCCAAGAATATGGGGCCCACAAAGAATAATATAACAAAAAAGATTAGAACACCTGCAACTATTCCAACAGCTTTTCCCTTGTTTTTAGTCACAGCAGTTTCTAGTTCCTTGCCTTCAAGACCAGGGTTTCTTGCCTTCATAGCTGCCCTCATCTGGTCCATGACCTCAGGGTTCTCCATGGATTTAGAGATATTACCCTTGATGTTCTTTATAACAAAATAGATTATCAAAGCAGGAATGCCAACTGCAGCTAAGAAAGCAAACAAGATTATGATTATCATGATCAAAATTTCTAGCATAAACCCTAAAAAGAGTAATACAATATAAATTTTACCAAAATTGCCTGATAAGAAATCAATCCTTTATCCTGAACTTTTCAGTTATGATCTCATCCCAGTCTATGTCCTTCAGTTTCTCTTTCAGGAATGAAATATCCATGTGATAGTTGTTAGGATTATAAGGGTCTACCTTGACCTTTATCTTGTCAGGTGCATAACCTGTAGGATTCAACCAGATATAGTCGCTAAAGAACCTCATCTTCTTGCCTGTTGTAGGATGGACTCCAACTGAGGTTATCTGATAAGGATGCCTATGGTTTATTGAGTAAAGCATGTCCATCTCCACATTCAGGAAGTCAGTTGTTATCTCAGTGCCTCTCATTGAGAGCAATGCCTTGCCTCTCACTTTCAGATATCTATAACGGATGAGGAAGAAGCTGGCTATTCCGAATCCAACAGGCATTATAAGCATGCTTAAGTAGGCTAGGCTGAAACCATAAGAGGAGACAAGTGCAACCCCCACCAAAAGTATGGTAAGTGCTCCAAGTCCAAAAGACAAACCCATTATCCCATCAATCTTCTCGAATTGAAGAGATGGACCATTTATCTTAGGAGATATGACAGCAAGGATCTGCCAGGCAGATATGCCTAGAGTAAGCAATACAAGACCGCCTATCATCGCAAACAACAGATATGTCATAAGGGTTCCTGCAATCTCTTCTGTGCAGTATCCATGGCAGTTAGGGCCAATAGAGAATGGAGCTATTATCAGTAAAGGAATTATTATGCAAATAAAAAATATCCAGTAAGGGATTTCAATGTCCAAGAGTCTTATCATAACACCCATAGATACAGCAGAAACATCTCTTATTTAAAAAAGTAACTAGATTATAGAGTAGACTGGAAGCCAGAAGCATCTAGATGATAAGACAGGAAGGCTCCATAAGCCTTAATCCAGCCATTCTGACCAAAATATTTATATATCATGGGTATAAGTCTTTTCTGCGAGGTGGTCTTTTATGGGCGAAGATGATGAATATAATGACCATGAACAGGACGACGAATACGACGAGGAAGAGGAGGAGGAGTTGGTAGAGGACGAAGAGCAGGAGCAGGATAAGCCTTCAGAGGATGACGAAGAGAGCATAGAAGACAAAGATTATGAGGATGATGATTATAAAGATTATTCAGATGAAGAAGAGGATGAGAACATCTGATTCTTTTTTATTTTAATATGGTTGATATAGTATTCGCAGGAACAATAGGTCTTGATGATATCAAGACCCCTTTTGGAGAGGTCAAAGAAGCATTAGGAGGCAGCAGCATATTCTCTGCTTATGCAGCAGCATTCTTCGCAAAACCAGGTGTTGTGTCTATTGCAGGAGAGGATTTCCCTGAAGAGCACATAAAAACTCTTAAGAACAAAGGAGTTGATCTTGAGGGTGTTGAGAGAAAAGGCAGGAATTTTAGGTGGGAAGGTTCTTATGAGTTTGACATGAATGAGGCAAAAACCCTCAGGACAGAACTTAATTCTTTGATAGAGTTTGATCCTAAGCTTCCAGCTGATTACAGAAAAGCAAAATACCTGTTCCTTGCTAACGTTGACCCAGAGATGCAGATGAAAGTGATTGAGCAGATGGAGAAACCTGAGTTCATTGTCATGGACACTATGAACTTCTGGATAGAC
>JAHJCS010000107.1 GCA_018812465.1 Nanobdellota archaeon
CTAACAGCAGAATCTGTTGAGAAAGTGATTACTCCAAATACAAAGATTCTGATATTAACCTCACCATCAAACCCTACAGGTATGATGATTGATGATAACGAGCTAAGAAAGATAGCAGAGCTTGCTGTCAAACATAAGTTCTATGTTCTTTCTGATGAGGTCTATGAGTTCCTGGTATACGACGGAAAAAAGCAGGTAAGCATTGCCTCGCTCGATAATGAGATAAAAGGCATCAAGGATCTAACAATCACTGCAAATGCAGTATCAAAGACATACTCAATGACTGGCTGGAGAATAGGCTACTGCGCAGGACCTGCCAATATAATAAAGGCAATGGACAACCTGCAGAGCCATTCAACATCAAATCCATGCTCAATATCCCAGAAAGCAGCTTTAGAGGCATTGACTGGACCCCAGGATCTCCTTGAAGTATGGAAAAACGCATTTGATGAGAGAAGGAAGTACATGGTTGAAAGGCTGAACAAGATAAAAGGCCTGAAGTGCATAATGCCAGAAGGATCTTTTTACACATTCCCTGATGTAAGCGGGACTGGCCTGAAGTCAATGGAGTTCACAGAGAGGCTGCTGGATGAAGCCAAGGTAGCTGTTGTTCCTGGCAAGGATTTTGGAGCAGATAATAGTGTAAGGCTGAGCTATGCGTGCTCAATGGACAACATAAAGAAAGGCCTGGACAGGATTGAGAAATTCTGTGAACGCCTGTGAGGTGTAAATATGTTAGGTAAAATATGGGGAATACTGAGCCTGATTGCTGTGATATGGGTAATTATAGATATTCTTCCAAGAAGGAAGAGTGTGATAACAAAGGTGCTATGGATTGTGATAGCTTTGGTCTTCAATATCCTGGGTGCAATAGCATATTATTTCCTAGGGAGAAAATGAGGTTATAAAATGAAAGTCAGCATAGTAGGAGCAGGGAATGTAGGTGCATCAGCAGCATGGATACTTGCAGACAGGCAGATAGCAGATGAGATTGTGCTTGTTGATGTTGTTGAAGGAGTTCCGCAAGGAAAAGCACTTGATATACTTGAAGGGATGCCTCTCTCAAGAAGCAATGCCAAACTCACAGGCACAAATAGCTATGAAGAGATAAAAGGCTCTGATGTTGTTGTTGTGACAGCAGGTATTCCAAGAAAGCCAGGCATGTCAAGGGATGATCTGCTTGATATAAACTCCAAGATAATAAGATCAATCGCTGCGCAGATAAAAGAAAAAGCTCCGAAAGCAGTTGTGATTGTAGTGACAAATCCTCTTGATATAATGACCCATCTTATGTACAAGGAGCTTGGGTTTGACAAGACCAAGGTCATTGGAATGGCAGGAGTGCTTGACTCAACAAGATTCAGGTGTTTTATAGCACAGGAACTTGATGTTGATGTAAAGGAAGTTGAGGCAATGGTTCTTGGAGGCCATGGTGATTCAATGGTGCCATTGGCAGAGCATACAAAAGTGAAAGGCAAACCAATCTCAGAATTTCTGGACAAACAGGACATTGAATCTTTGGTTGAGAGAACAAAGAACGGAGGCGCTGAGATAGTCAAGCTTCTGAAGACAGGCTCTGCATTCTATGCTCCTGGCGCTTCAATTGCTGCAATGATTGAGGCAATGAAGAATGACAAAGATGAGATATTGCCTTGTTCAGTTATGCTTGAAGGAGAGTATGGATACAAAGGAATATTTCTTGGAGTTCCCTGCAAGCTTGGCCCAGAGGGTATAAAAGAGATTGTTGAGCTTAAGCTGAGCAAAGAAGAGAAGGAATTGCTTGACAAGAGTGCAGAAGCTGTGAGAAAGAATACTGAAAAAATATAATTACTTCTTTTTCTTTTCCTTAAATTTTAAAGCAGCAGAATTGATGCAAAATCTCTTTCCAGTTGGCTTTGGGCCGTCACTGAAGACATGACCCAGATGGCCTCCGCACTTTGGGCAAAGAACCTCTTTTCTTGGCATGATAATGCTGAGATCAAGCTGAGTCTTTACACCATCACTTTCTGCTGGCTTTGTGAAACTTGGCCAGCCTGTGCCAGAATCAAACTTGTCGTCTGAAAGGAATAGCCGGTGTCCGCATGCAGCGCATACATACTCCCCTTTCTTCTTATTATCCCAGTATTTGCCTGTAAACGCCCTTTCTGTGCCTTTCTTCCGCAGGATGCAGTATTGCTCAGGTGTAAGGCATTGATTCCATTCAGACTCTTTTTTCTTCATATATAAAAGAGTATATAGGCTGTTTTTAAATAATTAGTGGATAGCAAAGCTTTATAAACCACCTCTGGGTTGAGGCACTACAGAAGTATGGGATATCCAAAAGATTACCCAGACTATAGAACAGGAGGAGAAGTAAGA
>JAHJCS010000108.1 GCA_018812465.1 Nanobdellota archaeon
CGGCCACACTCACTTTGTTCGTGTGTCCTACTCGCCACCCCGGAGGGGGCATCCCCCGGCTCGCCTGCGCCAGGGCGGCGTTAAAGAGGCAACAACATGGACGAATACTGAGTGCAGAGGAAATTCCAGTTACACAGTTCTGGAATTTCCTTTGCGAATAGGGCAAATCTAACGCAGTGAGATTTGACCGTGTACGAATCCATTGTTGTTGCTGCCACATTTGTTAAAAAGGATAAAACAGCGCTCAAAGAACCAAGTTATCATCAAAAAATATATAAAGGACAGTATATAAATAAGCATCATGAGCCATGTTTTGGAAGTCTGCAAAAAGAGGCGCAGCATAAGGAAATACCTTGATATCCCTGTTGAGTGGGACAAGGTTGTCCAGATTCTAGATGCAGGAAGATATGCTCCTGCTGCAGGCAATCTCCAGTCATGGAAGCTCATTGTAGTCACTGATCCTGGCCAGAAGAGACAGCTTGCAGAGGCAGCTCTGAAGCAGTACTGGATTGAGGAAGCTCCTATGATTTTTGTGATATGCGCAAAAGAGGAGAGGATGGTCAATTATTATGGTGAGAGGGGAAAGCAGTACCTTCTGCAAGGCATCGCTACTATGGCAGAGAACATGATGCTCACAGCAACTGACCTTGGCCTTGGGACCTGCTGGGTAGGTGCGTTTGATGAAGACAAAGTGGCAGAAGCAGTGGGCTGTCCTGCAAGAGCAAGACCTCATCTCATGATCACAATAGGATATTCTGAAGAGCGTGTCCCTGTGCCTCCAAGAGAGACTTTTGAGTCAAGGATTTACCTCTCAAAGTACAATAACAGGATCAAGAACCTCAATCTGGTGTTGTGGGACTGGAGCCTGCAGATGGAAGACAGTGCAAGAGAAGGCAAGGCAAAAGCAGAGAAGCTGTGGGACAAGCTGAAAGCCAAGGTAAAACACCACAAGGACGAGATAAAGAACAGGATGAAGAAAGAAGGCGTGGATACTGAGTAAACAGATTTATAAGTTTAATAACCAAGAGAATTAGTATAGTTCTATGGAAATCCTCCGGAAAATACTGAGAAAGGTTTAATAAGAATTCTAAGAAGCAAATAGCCATGAATAGATGCATGATATGCAAGGAGATGATAAACCACCCCCAAAGAACGCGCTGCTGCGCAAGAGTGAGATGCAGGATTGTATTCAGCTATTACCTGCTTAAACAGAAAGGTTATGACCCTGAGATGTATTATGCCCAAATCATTGATTCTAAAAAGAGGGTATTATGCAAAAAGTGCGGTAAAGAGTTCATAGCCAGATTCAAGAGGGACTTATTCTTTCCAGTGTGCAAAGAATGTGAGCATGAAAGATTCTGGTCAATAATTGAGGAACTGGAAAAAGAGGCATTGGATGAAGCATGCAAATTTTTTCTGCCATCAGAAGTGTTTGATATGATCAGAAAAGATAGAAAATAAAAAAAAAGCCCCCGAAGGGGCAATGGTTTGCCTTCATCAAAAACGTAGGTTTGGGGGTGGTTTAAAGATGAAGGCAGAAAAAATTTATGAAAATAAAAAAACTGCCTCTTTTTCCCCTTATTTAGCGCACTTATTTGACTATCTCAATACCCAACTCATCAGAGATTGCCTGTGCCTGCGGGCTTGGTCTCCTGTAATCCTGCTTTCCGAGTATCCAAGGGGACTTTACTCCTGTGATGATTGTCATCACTGTGAGTTTTCCTTTCATCTTGTCCTCTACTCTGGCTCCCCAGATGACATTTGCGTCAGGGTCCATAGCTTCTGTGACAAGCTCTCCTATCCTTGAAATCTCGTCAAGTGTCATGTCAGGGCCTCCACATACATGGATTATTGCTCCTGTTGCTCCGTCGTAACTGATGTCAAGCAGAGGGTTTGTCAATGCTCCTTTCACAGCTTCATCTACTTTGTTGCTGGTGTCAGATGCTCCGACTCCGATTGCAGCCACTCCGCCGTCTGTCATTATTGCTTTTACGTCAGCATAGTCTAGGTTGACCAGGCTTGGTATTGCGATTGTCTCGACGATTCCTTTGATCATTGTTGAGATCAGCTCATTTGCCACTGCGAATGCCTGCTGCACAGGAAGGTTTCCTGCGATTGCGACAAGCCTGTTGTTGTCAATGACAATGACTGTGTCTGAGACTTCTCTTAGCTGCTGAAGTCCGAACTCAGCCTTGTCTATTCTTGCTCTCTCAATCTTGAAAGGCATTGTTACTGTGCCTATGACTATTGCACCAGTGTCCTTTGCTACTTTTGCCACTACTGGTGCAGCTCCGGTTCCGGTTCCTCCACCTAG
>JAHJCS010000109.1 GCA_018812465.1 Nanobdellota archaeon
ATGAGATCAACAGGCTGGAATCAGATATAGGGAAGAAACTCAGCATAACCTCTGATGATTACAGCACTAATTTTATAGGATCTTCTCTTGGCGCCAATTTCTTCAGACAGACAATAATAGCTATAATAATCGCTTTTGTGGCAATGGCTATAGTGGTATTCTTCTATTTCAGAGTTCCAATACCTGCATTTGCAGTGATATTATCAGCTTTGAGCGATATAGTAGGCACAGTCGCCATCATAAACCTCCTTGATATCAAGGTGTCAACAGGAGGCATTGCAGCGCTTCTCATGCTCATAGGTTACTCAGTTGATACAGATATCCTGCTGACAACAAGGGTATTCAAGAGAAAAGAAGGAACATTGATGGAGGGCATTTATTCTTCAGCCAAAACAGGCCTTACAATGACATTCACATCAATAGCAGCTGTGATTGTAGCTATTGTTTTCTCACAATCAGAAGCATTGAGGCAGATAATGACAATACTCCTTATAGGATTAATTTTAGATCTGCCAAATACATGGATACAGAACGCAGGAATACTCAGATGGTACATGGAGAGGAAGAAGGATGTCGAAGATTAAGTCAATATTCAAGAAGGTAAGGGTGATAATATTACTGTTCTGCCTGCTTCTAGCCTTGTATGTCATAAATCCTAATCCCTGGCAGGAAGGAGTGGCAATAAGAGGTGTTACTAAGAACAGCTCAGCTTATCTTGCAGGCATGGAGAATCCATCACCAAATGCTTTCCCTAGAGAGAGGGAAGTGATAATAAGTATGAATAATCAGAAGATAAGCAATGAAGCAGATTATAAGATTTTTGTGGGAAAGCTTGAAGCAAACAAGACAGTCCAGATAACCACAAACAAGGGAGATTATAGGATTATAACAAGACCAGAAATTGAGGTGACCACTCTCAATGAGACAGAAAACGTGCTTGTTGAAGAGATAGAATACTTCAATAAGACAGTGAATGGCACAACCATTCTAGAGAACAGGACAATCAAGAGATATATAGATGTGCCAAAAACAGAGACAAAGGTTATTGGAGTCCAGGATCTTGGTCTTAGCATATATGATGCTCCACAGAATAATATCAAGAAAGGCCTTGACCTTCAAGGAGGCACAAGAGTCCTTCTTGAGCCAGAGACCCCGCTCAGCGCTTCTGATATGGATATTGTTATCTCAAACCTTAAAGAAAGGCTCAATACATACGGCCTCTCAGATATTGTTGTCAAAGAAGTAGGTGATCTTACAGGAAATAAATTCATACTTGTGGAGATAGCAGGTGCTAATGAAGAAGAGGTCAAGGACCTCATATCAAAGCAAGGAAAATTCGAAGCAAAGATAAGCAACAAGACAGTATTCAGAGGCGGCGAGGATATAAGGAATGTCGCTACAACAGGAACAAGAGCAGGAATTGACCCTCAGGGATATGGAAGAACCCAGGATGGATGGGTATGCAGGTTCTTTTTTATTGTCACATTAAGCCCAGAAGCTGCACAAAGGCAGGCTGATATCACAAAGAATCTTGATATAGTCACAGATGATGGAGGAGAATACTTAAGTGAGAGACTGGATCTTTATCTTGATGACACGCTTGTGGACTCCCTGAATATAGCTGCAACACTGAAAGGAGAGGCGATAATGGAGCCTCAGATAACTGGTGGCGGCGCAGGAAAGACACAGGAAGAAGCAGAGATAGACTGCCTAAAGAGCATGAAAAGGCTCCAGACAGTGCTTATAACAGGATCACTTCCAGTCAAGCTCAACATAGTTCAGACAGATACTGTATCTCCGGTGCTGGGAAAGGAGTTTGTCAAGAACACCTTGATTGTCGGAATATTGGCAATACTTGCTGTAGCTTTAGTGGTATTCATCAGGTTCAGGAGATGGGAGATATCACTGCCAGTAATATTTACCATGTTTTCAGAGATTGTGCTTCTGCTAGGCTTTGCTGCAAGATTCAACTGGAACATTGATATAGCAGCTATAGCAGGAATAATAGTTGCTGCAGGAACAGGTGTTGATGACCAGATTGTGATAGCAGATGAAGTGCTGAGAGGATCATCTGATGTGAGTTATAACTGGAAACAAAAGCTAAAAAAGGCATTCTTCATCATCTTTGGTTCATATCTGACAACAGTTGTTGCCATGTTCCCTCTGCTTTTCGCAGGAGCAGGACTGGTCAGAGGTTTTGCCCTGACAACAATCGCAGGAGTGACTTTTGGAGTATTTATCACAAGACCTGCTTTCGCAGCTGTTGTTGAAGTATTGCTTAAGAGATAGAGAGATAACTGATCTTAGACTTTATTTGGAATAGGCAGAAAAAATGAAAACTATTGTGATATCTTTGGGAGGTTCTTTGATATTCCCAGATAACAAAGGCCCAGATACCCAATTTCTTAAGGAGTTCAGAAAGCTCATTCTTGAAGAGACAAAGAAAGATAAAAGATTCATAATAATAACAGGAGGAGGCTTTGTCAACAGGATGTATAACCAGGCATTGAAAAGCATAATAACTCCTGCTAAACCATCTGATGAGACACTTGACTGGCTCGGGATATCAGCAACTGGGATGAATGCATTCTTTATGATATGCGTCTTTGGCCCTCACTCTTATGAGAGAATAATGCACAATCCAACAATTAAAGTGAAGACAGACAAGAAGATAATAATAGGATGCGGCTGGAAACCAGGATGCTCATCTGACAAGGATGCTGTGCTTGCTGCAAAGACATTCAGGGCAGATACTGTGATAAATCTCACAAACATTGATTATGTTTACACTAAAGACCCAAGGAAATATAATGATGCAGAGAAGATTGAGAGGATAGACTGGAATGGATTCAGGAAGATTGTAGGAGACAAGTGGAGCCCTAAGCTTGACTCACCATTTGATCCTATGGCAGCCAAGCTTGCCCAGGAAATGAAGCTGAGAGTCATAATAGCAAAAGGGAATGATCTAAGCAACCTCAGGGATATAATTGAAGGCAGAGTTTTTAGAGGAACAGAAGTCTTCTGAATGGATTATAGGGTGTTTAAAGGTATGCGCTTGACCTGATTCTCAGCAGG
>JAHJCS010000110.1 GCA_018812465.1 Nanobdellota archaeon
CTTATTATATATAAAAATAAGCTCGATAAGATTTAGTTATTCTAGAAAACAAAGGTTTATAAATAGGTGCTATTTACCGCCTATTTAGTATGGATATAAGGAAGATACAAAGGACAGGTGACATGAATTACCTTTACTTGCCAACCTCATGGTGCAGGGAGTTCAGCATAAGTTCAGGCTCTACTGTTAGTCTGACAAGGGGCGGGGGAGGAAGCCTGATTGTCACGCCAAGGATACTCAAGAAAAAGCCAAAGCATGTGGAGCTGAACATCTCAGGCAATGATGTTGAGGTTATAAACAAGATAGTTATGGCCTGCTACATAAACCCAGCTGATTCTTTTAAGATAAATCTTGACAAAGCCCTGAATTACAGGGAACTGCTCAATCAGAAAAGGCTTGTCAATGTGGATCTCGTCGAGGTAGAGGATAATGGCAAGACAATAACCTGTGAGTCTTCAATAAATGTGGGTGAGCCTGACATGTTCCTAAGGACAATGGTCAACAAGATAAAAAACATGATTGTTGTGATGACACAGAACCCTAACCAGGAGCTTGTCCAGAAATATGAGGAGGAGATTGACAGGAATTGGATTATGGTTGATAAGTCAGTCATAAGTGCTATGACCTACAAATCAGAGTCAAAGCTTAGGACTGTGGACCTTTTTTATATAGCTTTGATAGCAAAAGATATGGAGAGGCTTGCTGACCATATTATACTTATAGACGAGAAAGAGAGGAAATTTCTTGAGAGTGTGCTTGATGTGATAAGGTCACTGAAAGAGATAATAGACCTTGCAACAGACCCTAAAAAGGATGCCAAGCATAGTCTTGATTATACCTCTGCTGTTGATTTCTCAGAGAAAGCCCTAAAACTTAATGAGGATCATTCAAAAGGTATGGATTCATATCACAAGGTAAGAATAAGGCATTATCTGCTCAATATCTCTGAGGTGCTTATAGACTGGTCAATAACCAACCAGACAGAAAGTAAGTAGTATATTTGGATTATATTTATATTAGATATCATCAAAAAACTCGAAAAGGGTGGAAAAATGGAAGAAGTGCTTAAAGAAATAAGGGATGCTGAACAGAAAGCCAAGAAGATGGTCGAGGATTCTGAGAAAAAGAAATCAGAGATCATAAACCAGGCAAGGCAGGATTCCGCAAAGATGCTCAGGGAGAGCCAGGAGTCCATTGACAAGAAGAAGGATGAATCTGTCAAATCAAAAGCCAGGGATCTTGAAAGCAGAAAACACAGCATACTAAAGAAAGGCGAAGAAGATTCAGCTAAGATCGGCAGAAAAGCCGAAAATAACCTCAAAAAGACTGAGGAGTTCATAATAAAGAAGCTTGAAGAGAAAATATTAAGATGATAAGACCAGAAGAGATGTCTAAACTGATTATCCTAGGGCCTAAGGGGATGTCCTACAACATAGTGGACAGGCTCCATAAACTGAAGATATATCACATTGTGGATCATAAGAAATCTGAGGAGCTTGATATAGGCAGCCCTTTGAGCAGTTCAGATGAGATCTCTGAAGTTCTTGTCAGGATAAGAGGCATTTGCTCTTTTCTGGGAATAGCTCTTCCAGAGAATAAGATCTCTGGCAAAAGCCTGAACATAATCTCTTTGAAGGCAAAGGTAGATAAGCTCAATGAGGACCTGATGAGAAATTCCTCTATGATAAAAGATATCGATGACAATCTCAGATCAATGAAAGAGAAGAGAGATACTCTTGAGAAGATTGAATCGCTCAGATTAAGTCTTGATTCCTTTCAGGAATATGGCTCTATTGATTATCTTTTCGGGCATGTTGAGGATTCAAAGAATCTGACAGATGACCTTAAAGGTATGGCTGGAAGATGCAAAGGATGCACAACATCTTTCCATGACAAAGAGCTTGTAGCATTATTCTTTCAGAAAGAGATGAAGTCTCAAGTTGTTGACAAGATCTCAAAAAGAGGTTTCTCTGAGATTGATACCTCTTTTATCTCACAAGACGGGCTTAAAGGAAGTCCAGCAAAAGAACTATTAAAACTAAATCTTTCAATAAAGGCTTCTGAAAAGAAGCAGCTTATGCTGAAAAAAGACATTGATGAAGCAAAAAGCCAGTGGGCTGACATTCTCATTGAGGCTGAAAGCACTTTGTCTGTTGAATCAGAGAAAGCAGAAGCTCCTCTCAGGTTTGGCGCAACAGAAGAAGCCTTCATAATCAATGGATGGGTTCCTACAAAGAATCTTGACAAAGTCATAAAAGACCTTAATGATTCATCAAAAGGAAAGATTTTCATAACCTCAAAGAAGATTGAGAAAGGAGATTCAGTGCCTATCAAGCTTAAGCATCCTTATCCAGTCAAGAATTTTGAATGGTTCATGGACCTTTACACTCTTCCAAGCTACAAAGAGATAGACCCTACATTCCTCATGTTCCTCACATTCCCAATATTCTATGGTTTCATGCTTGGAGATGTCGGATATGGTCTTGTCACACTCGGATTATTTTTATTCTTAAGGACAAGGATAAAAGGAGATTTCGGAAGACTTGTGAATGCAATGATCTTTGGATCCATATCATCTATAATATTTGGTGTATTATTTGCAGAATACTTTGGTGTTGAATTGTATCATCCAATACTTGTGAACAGATTGCATGATGCTCAAGGCCTGCTTATCATGGCTGTTGCAATAGGTGCAGCTCATGTGAATCTAGGACTATTAGTAGGTTTCTACAATGAGCTTAGGGCCCATGGTCTTATCGCAGCAATATTTGAGAAGCTGAGTTGGATACTGCTTGAGATATCAGTGGTCATCACAGCTTTTGCTTATACTGATTACCTTGCAATAAGGCCAGAGAAATGGGTGGGCTTTGTTGTAATGGCAGTATCCATAGTGATGATATACAAAGGAGAAGGCGCAAAAGGCCTTGTCGAGATTCCTGCAATTTTCAGCCACATGCTTTCTTATGCAAGGCTGATGGCAGTAGGTCTTGCTTCAGTGATACTCGCTTTTGTGATAAATGACCTTGCAGGAGGGCTATTCGCAAAGGGCATCATAGGCATACTAGGAGGAACAATGCTCCTGGTTGTAGGACATGCTATCAATATCGGGCTTGGGCTCATAAGCCCATTTTTACACTCATTAAGGCTTCACTATGTGGAATTCTTCACAAAATTCTATCATGGTGGGGGCATGAGATATGTTCCTTTTGGAGCAGAGAGAGAATTTGAATAACCAAGAATATGGAGGTAAGAAAATGACAGATTTAGGAACAGGATTGATTGCGCTTAGCGCAGGACTTGCAATAAGCGTGACAGCAATAGCTACATCAATTGCAGAAAAACAGATAGGAACTGCAGCAGTAGGTGCAATGGCAGAAAAGGAAGGATTGTTTGGTAAGGGACTTATCCTGACAGTTATTCCAGAAACTATTGTGATCTTTGGACTTGTAGTTGCTATCCTGATAATCGGAATGGCTTCAGCTCATGCTTAAATTTCTAAGCAGCGCTGTAAGTCATCCCTGAGGTTAAAATGGGATTAGAAGAAGTAAAGAAAGAGATA
>JAHJCS010000111.1 GCA_018812465.1 Nanobdellota archaeon
CTTTCCTATCTCTTCAAGAAGAACGCAAAGATAATGATTTCCAATCATATTGAGTTTTTTCCTTTCATCTCTCCAATAGATGCATTCCTCGACTGCTTTCATCAATGATTCGGATATCTTGTATTTCTTCATCAGATCTTTCTTATCAGGTTTAGATATTTCTGCGTACTTTTCTGTTTCATGCCTTCTTATAAAGTAATCTTTACTGAGTATTTTTGTATGAGAGTAATTATTCCCCAGCCAGAAATATTTTTTAGCGTGATTTTCAATATTTGCGCCAAAGTCCTTGTTCTTTCTTATTGATAGCAGCTCTTTTTGCTCTCTCTGTATAAATGATTCTTTTGCTGGCGCTGTCAGCTTAAAGAAATCCTGAGGATCTGCTATTGCCTTCAGCCAGTTCTCAAAATAGAAATCGAGAGTATTGGCTAGAGCAGGGATAGAATACTGGCCAACATAAGCAGTGTAGAATCCATGGTAAAGAGAATGCATCTCTTTTTCTGAGAGCATAGTAAGGTTCCTGATTTTCTTTATTTCCGATTTATACGCTGATTTTTTCTCTTCCCAAGCAGATGCAAGCTTCAGGATCTCAAGAGGATTATCAAAAAAGAACCTGCCTACCCTGTCAAGGTCCTCTTCAGCAAATCCATATCTGCCATTCCTGTCTTTTATGAAAAGACTCCCAATTGAATAGCCTAGCCCATATCTTGCCCTTGCAAATACCTCTATAGCAGGCCATATCAGATGAGGTGTCATTGGCATGTCATGCGGATACCAGGTATATGACAGGATAGAATTAATTTTAGGTTCATCTTGTCTTTCCATTTTCTCTCTCCGATATCAATCTCACTTAATTGAACAGTTTAATTGCGCATGAGGTATCTCAATCACTCTTTCATCTGGATGATAAATGAAGTTCTGGCCTTCCTTAAAGTAAAGTCCGCCCATTAGAAGATCTATCCCTGCATTACCCAGTTCATGCATAATGTAACATTCTAAATTCGGGCCATGAGATATTGCTTCTATCCTAAGATTGTCATTTGGGTCATGAACCTTAACCAGTTCACAGATGAACTTGGCAAGATTGCCCCCTATAGTTCTCATTGCTTCTGATTCATTATCAAAACAGTATTTGACTGCATCTGCATAAGATAAATCTGAAGGCCAACCATTTTTCAGATGCGGCACAATAGAATCAAGAATATTTTTTCCGCCAAACTCTGCTGGTTTTATCATGGGTTCACGCCCAGCACCTTCAAAGATACACTTAATGGTCTCTCTTGTTCTGTTCGCATTTGAATGATATCCAATCATCTCTAATGAAGGTATTTCAATGGTTCTGCCAATAACTCTTGCATGTTCAATTCCGTCTGGTGTCAGTTTGTCTCCATCTTTTTCACAGTGTCTCCTTATTGAGATTATCAGACCTGGTTGCGTGTTCATTTTTTTAATCCTCTGATATAATTGACATCAAAAGAAGTCCCATATCCCCTTCCGATCATCAATGCTCTTGTCTGTCGGACAAGCCTCTCCATTTCATCAAAATCAACTGAGGTAAAATATTTTGTATAAATTCTTGTTAAAGCATTATAATCAAATATATCATCTTTGCTAAGGTCTCCAGAGTATTCTCCTGCAGCAACGGCATTCCCTGCTAATCTTCTGAACATTCCAGTGCCGAAGAAAGGAATAGCATGGCTTGCAAGTATCTTTGTTATGTGAGGGTTATCTCCAGCAAGGTATTTTATATACTCAAAAGTGGCGTTTGCGCTTTCATATGTTTCTCCAGTCAATCCATATAAGATATTTGCATGTATATTTATCCCTTCATCAGTGAGCAGTTTTATCGCTCTTTTTATATCTGCAAATGTAGCTTTTTTCCCGACATTTCTCAGTACATCATCATTTGGAGTCTCTATCCCAATAACAACTTCTTTTGTCCCAAGCGCTTTTAAGGTCTTTACAACATGATTATCCACTAAATCCGCACAGATGAGAAACTTCCAGTTGGTATCCGTCAAATCTTCAGGTCTTGTTTTAAACAAAGCTTTCAGATATCCTGAATATGCAGTTTCTCCAACTTCCCAGATATAATCAAAACCATAACTTTTCAGGATTCTTACCTGTTCCCACATATTTTTAGGATTCATCACTTTTAGTTTATGGTCTATTGAACAGAAATCACAAATGCTCTCTTTTTCAGCTTTCATGCACCCCCTAATGCCTGAAACAGGAACAGATTGAGGTTGCAGGTTTTCCCTGTCAGTCAAAGACTCTAAATCAAACAAAGTTATCAACTGAGCATTTCTTCTAACACTACTTTCAACAACTTTGCCATCTTCATTTCTATAAACCAAATTAGGAGTATTTCTTCCAGCAGTTCCCAAGACAATTTCAGGAAGAACATCTTCCCCATCGTTAACAACTGCATAATCAACAAAAGATCTGTTTGTAATAATCCTCTTCCCTAGATGAGTTATATTGGGTCCTCCTATTATTGTCGTTGCGCCTTTTTTCTTGGCATGTTCCAAGATCCTGAGAGCTTGACCATAATTTGAAAAGAATGAGGTTGCCCCCACAAAATCTGTGTTTCCAACTTGTGCTAATGTTCGTTCAATAGGTTGATTTAACCCGTCAATCACCTCAACTTCAACCCCAGGCATTCTCTGTTTGATTGTATTAGCCAAAAGAAGCAGCCCCACAGGAAAAGAGATATTGTCTTCAAACTGCTCAACGTTATACCCCTTATCAAAAGGCGGCCTAATCAGTTGGACTTTCATTCTTTCACCTACTAAAATTTACCACAGCCTGAACTGTTGTTGTCGGCTTCTGATTATCATCCAGATTGTCATTGTACTCTGCTGTCATCTGCACCTGGCCCATCACATTCTGATAACTGACAGGAACAACAAGGCTTCCTCCAAATTTCACTGCTGTTGAACCAGGCAGTCCAGAAGGTGTGTTCTCTGTGTATCTTCCAAACAGTATCGGCCTTGCTCTCTCGCTTGACAGCGGCTCTGGAAGCATATAAGCTCCTTCAACAAACCAGTATTGGTCTCTTACCTGCCTGAAGAATAATGACCTTGCATCTGATTCTGGAATAAATTCATATGAAAGAGGAGGATCTGCCAAGAATAGATTAAGCTCAGGGATTATTGTGTGCCTTCCTCCAGCATTTGTGAAGTTAGGTATGTGGATCCCGTCCATCACTCTGCCATAAGGCCTGTTTGATGTAAAGTATGCAATGTCTTTTGCCCCTAATTCATCAAAAACAACCATTGCCTGCACACCATATCCTGCGCTGAGAAGATTATCTCCTCTCAGTGCAATGACATAAGAATCATCATTGTCAAGACCAGCAGTCCCTGCTCCGAAAGAGCCATTTGTTATAAGTCTTGAATCAGGCATGTTCAGTATTGCCCATGTGTTAAGCCTTGATATATCTCCATCTGCATTCTCAAGTTCTGAGTAAGAGACAAAGAACTTATGGCCTTTTATGTCAAGCATTGCATAAGGAAGCACAAGCCTTTCTGTATCTGAACTTCCAGTCAGCAGACCAAGATCAAGTCCATCTGTTGGATGAAGCTCTATTCCGAACTTTGACTTTGGTGAATAATTCAGATCTCCTGTATCTACATTATGAATCAATTTAATAGAGACTGGATCAAGTATTCTTGCTTCAAGTCCAACATCAACATTATGTGTTTCATCTCCTTGTTCAGGAAACACAGCAGTGTCCCTGACTCCAAAGTTGACATCACTATACCTTGCATTGAGCCATGACATGCTTGTCCTCTGATCCTGGCTCATTGTTGTCTGGTATTCCATCCTTGTCTTTAGGTCAATGTCCTGAGCAGATGCTGCTCCTGCTACTCCAATTCCTAGAGCTGCAGCTATTATGGCAATTGTTTTCTTCATTTTACACCTCAGATTACCTAGAACACACCCTTTCTTTCTTGTAAAGTACTGTTCATTTAAATAATTTATTTCCCCCTTAAGGGGTTAAGATAGAAAGATTTATATATCAAAAACACAGCCTAATAGGTATGAACACAAAGATATTGCAGGGAATAGGCTTGACAGAAGGTGAATCAAAGGTCTACATGGCCTTGTTAGAGCTTGGAACAACCACAACAGGCCCCATCGTGAAGAAATCCGGAGTTTCTGCCTCAAAAGTCTATGAGATCCTGAACAAGCTGACAGACAAAGGCCTTGTAAGCCATATAATCCAGGCAAAGACAAAGTATTTCAGAGCAGCTGATCCAGAAAGGATAGTTGATTATCTTGATGAAAAAGAGAAAGAGATTGCGGACAAAAAAGAAGAGATGAAGAAGCTTGTTCCAGAACTAAAGGCAGTACTTACGGAGAAAGAAAGAAGAGAAGCAGAAGTCATCGAAGGGAGGAAAGGGATTGAGAACATCTTCCGGAACATAATCTCTGAGCTGAAGAAAGGAGATGAGTATTATATGATGGGCGCGAACTACGGCGAGGAAGATGAAGCAATAAAGAGATTCTTTGAGGAATATCATGCAGAAAGAATCAAGAAAGGGATAAAAGTCAGGATAATGTTCAATTATGATGTCAAAGACATTGTTGAGCCGATAAAGAGACTGTCAGAGATAAAGAACATGCCGCAGGACATAAAGACGCCCATGCAGATAGTGATATGGAAAGACAATATAACAATAATAATCTGGCAGAACAAACCAATGGCTTTCACTGTGAGCAACAAGAACATCGCTGATTCATTCAAGGCTTACTTTGACTCTTACTGGAGCCAGGAGACAAAAGTCCTGAGAGGCCTTGACGCAATAGAGAGGATATTTGACGAGATGCTTGAGGCAGGCCAATGTGATTTCATAGGCGCAAGAGGTTACTTTATGGACAAAAGGCCTGATTACATCAATGAATGGGAGAAAAAGGCAATAAGAACAGGTTTCAAGATGAGGAATATAGTTGATCCAGATATAAAAGGCCATAGGATAACAGCATTTCCGTTTGTTGAGACAAAATATACGCTGCCAAAAGAATTCAGCACATTGAGCGTCTTCTGGATATACGGCAGCAGGGTAGTCATAAGCAACTGGATGCAGGAAGGGCCTATTATAGTGGTAATAGAGAACAAGCAGCTCCATGACATGTATCAGGAGCAGTTCAATCTTCTGTGGGATAAGGGAATCAGGATGTGATAAAGCGGACAATGATCCCAGACTGGGCAAAGGATGAGCCTATAATTGGAGTCATTGATAACAAGGAGATTGCAGAATCATACAGGAATTGATTTGAGATAGTGAGGGGGATGGCTGGGGGTTAGAGTTTCCTCACAACACCATTATTCGCATCAACCTCAACTAGATCTCCTGTCTTGAACACTCTTGTTGCCTTGTATGTGCTTACTATACAGGGTATGCCAAACTCTCTTGAGACAAGCGCTGCATGGGATAATATCCCTCCTTCATCTGTCACAATAGCGGATGCCTTCTGGCATGCAACTATGACTTCAGGCCTTGTATTGCCTGCAACAAGGATATCTCCTCTTTTCATCTCATCAATCTGCTTTGCTATATTCTTTCCAAGCTCAAGGACCTTCACTCTGCCTTTCTTATAGCCCTTGTTCGCTATAGTGCCTTTTAATTCAGTTACATCTAAATCCTCTTTAGGCAGGTATTTCTCCTCAAACTCCTCTGCTTCTTTGCCTGCAAACAGAGCAGGAACATCATCCTTGATTCTGTATATGGATAACTGCATCCTCTTTAAGACTTCCTGCTTGTCAACAGGCTTATTCTCAAGGAAAAAAGCATTGATCTCCTCATTCATCAGATATCTTGCCTCTCTAGGGCCTATGTTCATCCTATGCGCAAACTCATCATAGAACCTGCCTAGAACAGACACTCCCTTGACAAAATAGGTTCTTATGTGCATTCTCTGATGAGAGTAATATCCAGCAACATTTATCAGATGTCTCAGATGCTTTGGAATCTTGTTCTCTTCATAGACCTTATTTCTCGCTTCTTCTACCTCTTTTTTGACAGGAAATAATGCCTTTTTCTTCTTATCAAGAATATGGTCCTCAAAGTCAATGATATGCTTTATCCTGTTTATGTAATATTTCTTATAAAACAGGTCAAAGTCCTCATATGAAGCAAGATAGCTGTACCTCAATATATGCAGATCCAGTTTATCATTGAAAGAACGCACACTTCCTATTGTCCTGCTCATTCTGGGAAGCTCTTTCAATATATGCTCGTCTTCATTCTCAAACAACTGCTTGAGAGCATTGTTCTTTCTGATTATCATGGCAAGATCCAGCAGTCCTGATTCCTCTTCTTCAACAAGTGTTGCTCCTTCTTGTATAAGCAATTTCTCAAGGATTTCATGCTGTTTGAGTCCAGAAATCCCCATCTTCTCCAGTTCTTTTGCTATCTCTTTCTCTAATGCAAAGGATATGCCTGGCTGTGATACATTGAAATAACCATACATCTCCCTTATCTTGCTGAACAATAGATTGAATAATCTCAACAATTCCCTGATTTCCATATGCTTCAGGTCCAGGGAATTGATGTACTCTGACAGATCAGATAATTTCCCGCATAAATCCCTGCACTATGATTTGTTCTTTTGGACAAATTCATTGTCTTTCAGCTTTTCAACACCAAGCCTTCCCATCTCTTCAATATCTTCTTCACTGAAGTATCCGCTTAGTTTTCCGTCTCTTATCATAAAACAGATATTCCTATGCCCTTTACCAAGCACTTCTCGTGTATTAAAGACATGCGTTCTCATGTATAAGTCTGCCAGACACAGGCCCATGGTAATTGTGAACATCTTCCTGTACTTGTCTTCAAGCTTATTTACAGTTCCATTATCAGCATCAAGCTCGATATATTCTCCTTGCTCCAATGCTTGTGTTGCATTCTCTGCTCCAATAATGCATGGGATATTAAGCTCCCTGGCCAGCAAGGCTGCATGGCTGAGAACACCTCCATGATTTGTTATTATTCCTGCTGCTTTGCTGACATGCTGGAAATCAGTCGGACCAATTGAATCAATGACAACAATACTGCCTTGTTTGATATTCTTTAGATCCTGCTGCTTTTCTATAACAACAACATTTCCTTTTACTTTGCCGCTGTTTGCTGTCTGGCCTGTTATATCCTGTGATATACCCTTTTCTGCATACTTTTCCAATAGTACACTGCCTGTTATGACTTTTGAATGTCCATCAACAAGAACATGAGCAAAGCTCTCTAGTCTTTTGTGAATCTCATCTTTATTCACTTTGCCAGAAGCAAAGAACTCCCTTATCTCATCAACAGTGTGATTGATGACATGCTCATAAGACACATCCATCCTCTTTGCAATCTCATCAAAAAGGCCTTTTGAAGCAAAGCTGATAAGCCCGATAAGCTCTTTTCTGTATGTCTTGAGGAATAGAAGCTCTTTAAGGCAATTGACTACCTTTAGCTGATTCTCATCTATATTGAGTTCCTTCAAGACAGGGTCGTTCTCTTTGTGTTTTTCCTGTGCTTGATTGATATTCTTAATCCTTTCAAGAATCTCCTGTTCTGTTGCCTGTCTTGCATTGAAATAACTGCTTTTAATCCAGCCATACTCTTCTATATGCTGCCTGATTAACTCTTTCTGATTATCCTTATTCAGCTTCTCAGCAAGCTCTTTCAGAGCTCCTGCTTCCTGCTGTGAAAAAGTAAGCTCATCAGTCGGAACTATCAGTTTTGGCTTGTATTCTGAAATCCTACTCTTGTCTACTCCTGCTTTAATCAATACCTCTTCAAGCAGGATATTTGGTATCTCTTCCTGATTATGATTGATATATGAGAAAGGCATTATATCAAGCAGAGCAGACATTATTCTTTCAAACTGCTTTTTTAGATCTGCATTCTCAGCTTTTGAAAAGTCTTTTTCCTTTATTTCATAAGCAAGATCCTTTAATGCATCACAATAAGCCCTGAATCTACTCACAACAAGTGGATAGTATTCTGGGTCATTTCTCACATTCTCAAGAAACTTGTCCCTGAACACAGCAAACTCATCAACATCAAGATAAAGCTCAGGATTGACAAACAACAGATTCTTGCATCCAAAATCAATGCCAGTCATCTCTCTGATGTATTTCTGGCCAAATCCCTTTGCATAAAGGTCTCTATTTAGAACACTGTTTGATCTTCTTTCTCCTACTTTCTTCCAGTTGTGGTTCTCAATAGATGGAGTCTTCTTGATTAAGTTTTTTGGTATCATTTTATTCAGCTCTTAATGTATAATCAGCTCTATCATATCCTGCTTTTGCAAATGCAGGAAACATCTGGTTGAGTTGACTATTGTAATATATCTGTAAAGCTGTTGCAAATCCAGTTACACGATTAAGTTTTACAGGATCTAATCCACCTGTTTCTTCCAGCTTATCAATCAGACCAGGATATTCTTCAGCAAGATTGATCTTCTTTCTTTCTAATACTTGTTCTTGTATCAACTCTTTGATACCACCTTTTGCTAGTCTTTTGCAGAATCCCTGTCTTTTTTTGATTCTTTTCGCTACATCTTCTTCACTTTCAATTCCTTGAGCAACATCACATGCCCAATTATAGACAAGATGCATATGTCTGTCTCCATAGGTTCTTTGAGTTGAGATATTATCTGCAATTCTCATTGGAGTTACCCATTGAGTATTATTCCATTCTGATTCTGTCATTTTGTGTTTTCCACTTGAATAATCAACAGCAGCAACTACTCTATGATGCAGTTCATCTTCCTGACCTATCATTTCTTTTGCTAATTCTTGAATGATTTCTTTGTTATACTTCTTCTCTTGTTCATGCCCAATATTTCTCTGTAAGTAATCACTAAGTGAAAGTGTATCTCCCCCTTTTGATCCTGGTTTTTTAGTAATTGCATAGATATCATGACATAATGCTGCAATTCCAATTGCATCTCTATGCTTTGACCATTCCTCTGGCCCAATCCCCATAAGATCTTTAGAAGTACGCATTGCCTCCACCATGTGCTCAAACTCAGAAAGCATTAAACCAAGCTTATCGCCATTATTATAAACATGAGCAAAGTAAGCATCAAATAGCTTTTTTTCATTAACATTTTTTGAGAATCCAAAATCCTCAATAGCTGTAGCTAAACTGTGCATTATTGGATTTTCTAGATAAGATTGTGCAAAAGGGATGCCTTTTACCAGTGCCACTGCATAATCTCCACCATATCTGAATACCTCATGAATTCTTCTATTCCTTTCTCTTCCTTTTTTTGTAAAATTATTTACAAATGTTTTTTTAGGCAATGTGATTATCGCTTTTGTTAAGTCATCCATTTTCTTTACCACCCCTCCTTTTGGAGGTATTATCCTGAATATATGGTGACTAAGCAAGTATATCAATACTCCCACCCCCTTAGGTGGTGATTATAGAAAGATTTATATATAAGAACTGGATTACAAAGCATATGAAAACAGATATATTAGAGCAGATAGGCCTATCAAAGAACGAAATAAAGGTCTATTTTGCGCTGCTGGAACTAGGTCCAGCCACAGCAACGCCCATTGTTAAGCAGGCCAAGATACCCAATTCCAAGGTCTATCCAACACTCCAGAAGCTGATCCAGAAAGGACTTGTCTCTTACATAATAAAGAACAATGTGCACAAGTATACTGCTGCTGATCCCAGCAATATAATCGAGCTTCTGAACAGGAAAGAAGAGCAGATATCAGACCAGAAGAAACAGATAAATGAACTCATTCCCCAGATACTATTGAGAAGAAAGCTTGCAAAAGAAAAGCAGGATGCTACAGTGTATGAGGGAATGAAAGGAATACAGTCAGTATACCAGGATGTGCTGGATTCCCTCAAAAAAGGGGATGAATATTATGTCTTCAATCTTGGCGAGAAGGACAATTATGAAAAAGCAAAGCTGTTCTTCAGGAATTATCATCTCAAAAGAGAGCAAAAAGGAATTAAAGTAAAGATGATAACTGATCTGAAAGTAAAAAATATAGTGTTAGAGGTTTTCAAAGGACTGAAATACTGCGAGCACAGGTTCATAGACGAGCCAATGCCGTCAAGCACAGTGATCTACGCAAACAAAACAGCAACCGTTCTTCTTGGGGCCAAACCAACTGCATTTGTTGTTGAATCAGAACAGAACTATGAGCAATATAAGAGATTCTTCATAAGTGTGTGGAATAAAGCAGACCCTTAATCCCTATAACCCACAAACACCCCTCTTTCTTTAAACTTATTCAATGCTTCCAGGTCAAACTTATGGCCGGTCATCTTGGATATGAACATTGTGTCTTTGAGTTCATATTCCAACAATGCTATTGCTCCAAAAGTATCAAGTATCTTATGCCTGACAAACTCATCACCACAAAAATGGCAGTCTTCTTTGTTCAGAAAGTGTTCATCATCCACTGAACCTACCAGCAATGCATTGTCATCATTAACACCATGCATGAATCCAAGACGATCGATAATAAACCTTGATCCAAATGGAAGAAAGACAGGGCCTCTTGCCATCATGATATACTTACAATAACCTGAGTAAGTGACATCCAATACGCACCTCTGTCTTCCAATTGCTTTATGAGGAAAATATGAGGTATAATCTATTGTGAATCCATCACCTTGCCGGACTTCGATCCTATCTGGATCTCCTTGATAAACTCTTGATTCATCTTCTAAACAACCAGCAACCGTGAGGTATCTTTTCTCTGAAATTCCTTGTTTTCTTAACGGAGACAAAGCTTTGATTATACCTGAAACAGAATTATTCTGCCTGGGGCATACCCCATCAGAAAGTTCAATAGCAAGATTATCTATCCCTAACCCATATCTTAAAGCAGAGAGCATGTGCTCAACCTTGACGGCTTTGGCAGAATTCTCTCTTGTCTTTAAGGCAATACAGCTTGCCCCTCTTTTTTTGTAATGAAAAGCATTGGATAGATTAGCAGGAATTCTTGTATCGCCAACAAGGTATACTATCCCAGTATCATCCTCTGCAGGATAAAAAACAGCATGGTTTTCCCTGCCATTGAATACATTCACTCCTGCAATAGTCACAGGTTCGCTGATAGTTACTTGATTCATCCCAAATCACTACATCAGTCACTGAAAAGATCAGCCTCTTTTTCCTTGGCCACATTGTGGATATAGCCTGCTGCTATGAAGAATATGCCTGATATGCCGAGAAGTATGTTGCTGGCCCATGTGAAGTCTATCTCCCTTGTCTTAAGAAAGATGTCAACAACTATATATGATCCTGCTGCAAAGAATGCTATTGCCCCTATGAACAATAGGTAGGTGTATATCCTTTCCTTCTTTATTTTCCCCATAATAAGATGTATTTAACAGGGGGTTTTTAAAGATTTCCAGGCCAGAGAGCAATATTTATAAAATACCTAAATTCCACATATTAATTAGCATATATTGCCGAGGTGGCACAACCATTGGAGCGTCAACGCTACCCTCGGAAGCTAGCTAAGTGGGATTTCGCTCTGCTCAATCCCACGACCGATGCAAAAGTTATTCGTACCATCGAACGAAGCGAGATGGTACTTAATGGCCGGATCAAGGAAGAAGACCCTTGCTCGGAAGCTAGCTAAGCGGGATTTCGCTCTGCTCAATCCCACGACCATCTAAGATGGACTTTGCAGCAAATAAGAAAGATCA
>JAHJCS010000112.1 GCA_018812465.1 Nanobdellota archaeon
ATTATTATTTGCTTGCCTATCCTGCTCTGCACCTCATTTAGCTTTTTAATAAGCTGCGGGTCTATGTTGATATTGTTGCTGTACCTGGGTATAAGGCCATCCTGATCCCCATTGTACGAGACACTTCTCTGATCTTTAGGACAGTACCTATTGATGTCTGATTTTGTCAGTATCCCATAAGATCCTTTGTTATTCGAACCCGTGTTTCCTATATAAGGCGCACACCATAATATTGTACCTCCACTAGGCTTGCTTGCGAAATCAGTCTCTGTGAGTGGTCTTAATGCCCCTGAGTTTGAAGTGCTTGTCGAACTGGTGGTTGTTCCTGGAATTTTTGAGTTAGCTGTTGTGTCAAACTTATAGCTCTTCTTTATATCTGGCTCATCAAGTATTATGTTTGTTCCTCCACCTGCTTCAATCTTTATATTGACTTTTTTGTCAAAGTCAGACTGCTCTGCCTGGTTCAGTGTTATTGGGCAATAACAGCAGCACTGGTCTGTTTCTACACAGTCTCCAAAGTCCTCAACAAAATCGCTCCAGAGATTCTCTTTTGGGTCGCAAGGTCCATTGAACATTGTCAGGCCCTCATCTTTCATCTCCGACCTCTCATTCACTGCTTTGACAGATTCTGCAACGCATTCTTCTATCTTTTTGCCTGATTTCTCACACTCTCCTACCATATCAATGAGGCCTTTTGCTGTACCATATCCAGTGACCTGCTGCCTTATCATATCATAGACTCCAAAATCATAATCTGTATCAAGAGTGAATGATGGATTTGCCTGGTACTTCCCTATTGAACTGATGACATGTATTATCTCATTTCCTTCTGGGGTGTACTCTGTCTCTGTTGTTGTTCCTCCATATCTTCCATAATCAGGTATTGAGTGAGTGCCTTCACACACAAAGCTTGTAGGCGTGTCCGCTGGAATGTCAGATGCATAAGGTCTTGTCTCAACAAGCTGCGGATCAACCCTCAATGCTTCCATCTTCCCTTTGTTAAGATAATCTTCCATAGGTGTGAGTGTAACTTTGTATGATGAATCTGGTTTGCAGCAATTGTCACTGCAGCCGCTTTTAGTGCTCGGACCTGTTCCTCTTGCATTCAGGAACATATGTTTTCCATCTTTTTCTCCAAAATATATTCCTGTGTGGCCCTGATTCTTTACAAATACCAGATCTCCTGGCATCAGCACTCCGAAATTGCTGTCTCTTATCTCCTGGTCACTGATTCTTTTTCCAGATATCTTTTCTACAACTGTCTTGCCCCACTCAAATATCTTTTTATCTTCTGAACTGGCACTTATCACTCCAAGCTGACGCAGTGTTATATACTGGAGTCCAATGCAGTCAATTCCATAATTCATCTTATAATCAGTTGGCCCAAAAGCATATCCATATCGTCCACCCCAGTTGTAAGCAACATTCTCCATGAGCAGAGCCTGATCAAGTATCTTCTTGTTTGAAGGAATGACATTATCTCCTGTGCCTCCAGGGCCTGTTGGTGTGCCTCCATACCTCTCAATCTGGATCTTTCTCCATTCATTTACCCAATCCTTGACATTCTTTGCATATGTTGTTGATGGAGCATAGGTAGGGAAGACTGATTCTACTGTGGTCCTTCCTGCAGCAATATATGGTTCAGCAAGAATGACCTTGTACCATGCTTCTATTCCTTGCTCCCATGAGCTGAATTTACAGAAAGGCCTTTTCTGGAGATCTTCTATTGTGTCACTATGGCACACTGCAGGATCATTGTTGAAGTAGGTCTCTGTGCATCTGTCTGGACTTATCTTTATATTGCCTGGGTTCTTTGATATGCTTGGATTGTTGCAGCCTACAGCTTTTCCGAAGTTTGATTCTTTCCTGAAGAATGCAAGAGCAATAGCTGGATCAATGCCATACTTAACTCCATAATCATAGAAAGCCTGTGCGCTTCCTGCTACAGGAGAACCTTCGTTCTCAAGGATTTCTTTTATCAGACCCACTGATATGCATGGCTGTGATGTCTTGAAAGGAAGCTGTTCATTAGGGCCGTACTGCCTGCATTCCTTGCTTGTGCCATAATTAGCAGGAGGTGCCTGAGGGCCTATGCTTAATCCAGCATCAGCTGTTGTTATTGCCTTGTGCCCCACAGTGGCTCCTCCACCGATTGCTCCTGTTGAGACATCAGGCCATTGGCAATATCCACTTGATAATGCTTCTTTCCATGAATTAGATCCATACTCAAAATGCCATCCTTCTGACTGCCAGTTTGCCCATCCAGCTTTGCAAGCTGCTTTTATCCTTTTCTCATAAGGCATACATTTTCTCCATCTTATATCTATAGCCACGCCGCGTGCATGAGGGCAGTGAGCAAAGCTTCCACCTCTTGGCTTACAGACACCACCTCTTGATTTGTATTGCTCATATAGAGTCTTATATGCTGCTTCTGACCTCTGGGCAGAGTTGATCACAAGCTCACATCCTTCTTTTTCAAACTCTTCTGCAAGCTTCAATACAGCTTCTGCTGCTGACTTCTTTAGCCTGCAGTCAACTCCAGGTTCGCATAAGTCTCTTCCTTTGTATTTAGGAATTGGAACAAGCTCTTCATTGCTGACATCAACATCAAGGATATTTGTTCTTGATGATATCTCTCCTTCATTTCCATTTGTTGATGGTGTTGTTATTGTGGTCACTGCAGGAGCTTCTATCTTGACATAATTCACATTCCTTCCAGAGCAGTCTCCTGTTCCGAATGGATCAGCATGGATGTATGGGCTTTCATAATAATTGTCTGGATCCCTTCCTTCTCCAGTAGCATAGGCATGATAATATCCTTTTGAATAAGTGCTCTCAAGCCATGTTGCCATCTCTTTGTACTTGCTTATATCAGCGCTTGAGGTCCATTCTTTTACCCGGAAGTCTGCTGCTGATCCGCACATATGCCAGCTGTTAAGACTCACTCTGTCAGGTGATGAGAAACTGAAGCTATTTTCCTGTTCAAGTTTTTCTGCTTTGTCTGCCTCAAGTCTTGCCCAGCTCCAGAGATTATGCTTGTAAGGTCTTGTTCCTGACTCTATTATTATTGTCACACCAAATTTATCCTGTGCTTTGTTAAGCAGGTCTATGAGTTTCTCATTTATTCCATCTGAGGGTATCAAACCTTCCTGCTCTCCATCATAGGTCACTGTCCTCTTTTCAGGAGGGCATTTTACCTGAATATCATTGTATTTGAATATCTGGTTAGAGCTGGAAGCAGCACACCACTTGAGGGATTCTCCGCTTGCTTTGCTCATGAAGTCCTCTTTTGTTATCTTGCCATCATTGATGTAGTAATCCCTTGAAGCTGATGCTCCAGCGCCGGGTCTCTGTGCTCCTGCTTCTGGAACAAGCGCTATTCCATAATATGCGATATCATTTACAAATTCTTTTGACCAGACCTGTTTTTCTCCTACTGTCCTGTCCCTGTTGCATGAAGTTGCTCCTGTCGCTGGATCATTCACTATTATATGATTCTCTGAGACTCCGACAACATTCACCCAGTGGCCTTTTGTCTCATAGCATCTCTCATTTAGATTGTTCTGTCTTGTCCTGAAATTCTGCCATTCTTGATCTTCATCCTCTCCGCTCTCTTTCTGTTTTATATCAAGCACAACAGGATTCCCTGATTTGATCTCATTGGTTATTTTGGTAAAGTCAAACACTTCATACTTCTTTGAATTAGGAAGGATTTTCTTGGTTATTCTCTCCATCTCCTCTATTGTAGTGCCTTTGCCAGGAGTATATACTTCATTCTCCTCTCCTGCGCAGAATAATGATTTGACAGAGACATCCTTTCCAACCTCAGCAAAAGCCATGCTGAGGGAGACTGGTCCGCATCCTGATCCGCTCACTCCTCTTGAGCCTTCTCCGCATCTTCCAAGATCCTCAAAATCGCGATGCTGGTTCATGTATGTCGGAAGGTTTGCCAGAACAACTGTGTCAGATGGGCATTTTGCAGTGCAGCATTCTTTGCCATTATTCTTGCATTCATTATAAGCCTCTTCTCCAAAGAGAGCTTTGACACTTTCCTTGCCTTCTTTGCAGTAATGGCAGTCAAGCTCTGCTCCAGAAGTCGTGAGCCCTACAGACATTCCTCCAGGCCCTGCATAATTGTTTATTCCTTCAACAAGAGCATTGGCCATTGCTTCGAGCTTTACTTGATCATTTAATGCTGGATCATTTATTGCTGCCATCTCCAGAAGTATTGTTTTCATGTTCGATTGTTTTGCTGCTTTCAATGCAGTTGTGGTGTAGACTCCAAGAGCGCTTGTCTGACTTCCTCTATAACCCCATGGAGTTATCTTGTATTGTATTCCTGTTGCTGTCAGCAAAGCATCTCCTACTGAGTCAGCAAGCTCTTTTGATTCAGCGCATAGTTCAGATGCTCCTGCTGCCTGGCAATTGCTGTCTAATGGAAGAAGTATCATCCTCTGGGTTTTCATTCTTTCTCCAGAGCCAGCTGCATTATTGTGTATGCTTATGAAAATATCTGCTTTCTTTCCAGCAGCCCACACTGTTCTTGCCTGTCTTCCTGTTTTGCATGATTCACAGTCCCATTGTTCTCCAAAGTGTGTAAGGTAAACAGTATGCCCCTGGCTTCTGAGCTTATCTGCAAGGATATCAGAGATGTACATGTTCTTGTTTGCTTCTGCTGAGAATGATGTTGCTATCTTCTGTTTGTTCTCTTCATAAGGCTGAAGATAAGGATAGCCTCCTCCTTGTGTTCCTGAATCAGCTGCTCCATGGCCTGGATCAATCACTATTGTCATTGGTCCTGCTGTTCTGGGCAGTCCTCCAGGTGTTGTAGGTGGTGTGACTGGCTGTTCTATTGTCTCAATCTCTTCAACAGCTATATTGAATTCCAGCTTGTCTGTTGTTATGGCCTTGACCTGCTTGCTTGTGACAATAAGATTATAATCAGTATCAAAGTTTCTCAGTTCTCCTCTTGGATAGATATCAAGAATCTTTGACAGCTCGCTCTGCATCATATTGCTGAATGGTGTTGGAGGGCTTTCTGGATAGCATTTCTTCAGGATTCCGTCTTCTATAGCAAGCCAGTTATAATATTGATAATATATTCCACATTTGGCTGACTCTTCTTCCTCTGACGATGACCCCCCTAAGTCAGCAAGATCTATTATTGTCCTGTCAAAAGCAATATACGCAGACCTGTCAATGAATAGCAGAGCGCTCTCAACCTTTGATATTGTCTGTATCATAAGAAGCTGGTTCTCTCCGATATATTCCTGCTGGGTCTCTGGAGTGTTGATAGCAGAGTAATAGATGAA
>JAHJCS010000113.1 GCA_018812465.1 Nanobdellota archaeon
CATTGTATATTGTCAGGCCAACATCAACATTAACCATGTTCAGGCAGACTACCCAGAAAGACCGGGCAGTGATAGACAGTCTTGTGCCAAAGGGCCTTGCTGCTGCAGTGCTTGCGCAATTCCCTGTCCAGGCAGGGATTCCAGGGACTGAGATGTTCTCGGATATAGTCCTTTCTGCGATACTTATCAGCATAGTGACCAGCACAATATTCATCTGGCTTGCCCAGAAGAATGTCTGGCCTGGGTTCACAAGAATCTATCTTAAGATACTGGGAAAATAATAATAAAAATTCGCCGCTCGGAGCTATCTAAAGTATCAGATAGTCATCCTTATTCTGCTGCCATCTTTCAGTCTCAGCTTTTCCCTTATACAGTAAGGAGCTATCACTTCCAGGATATCATCACCATGCACTGTCCTGAAAGGCTTGATCACTGCCGCAACAATCTGATTATTTTTATGCTCAATCTTTGCTTTGGCGCATTTGAGCCCTCCAAAGCTTCTCTTCTTTGTCCTGAATCCCTCAATGAGTATGAACTCTGACATAGCCTGCAGCTCCCTGCCAGTCTTGCTGTCCACTCTTAAGTTCAATGTGCCTGAATAGGGTATGAAATTCAGCTTGTCCTTAAACTGCTTCTTATAACCTTTCAAACCAATATAATATCTTCCCTCACCAAGGCCTGAGACAAGCTCGCCAGTTATCTTAAGTTTCTTCTTAGAGAATATCTTATTGAGCTCAGAATATCTTTCCTGAAGAAGGTCAATTCCTTTCTTCTCAAGCTTAACAACCTGGCCGTCTATGAACACTTTCCTTGACACAAGACCAGTCTCTTCCATCTCTTTCATGATGCGGGATGCAGACTGCTGACTTATGCCTATGCTGGCAGCGAGCCTTGAAGTTGACAGTTTCACCTCTTCATTCAGTCCCTGCCTTGCTATCTCTATAAGAACATCAAGATACCTGGATTTGATTAGTGACTCATTCTCCCCCATACTACCCAAGAATGAGTAGTTACTTAAAAAGCTAATGATAATTTCTGGAGAATAAGGTTGGATTATTGATAATAATAGATTAGATTATAACTTTGATGTACGCCGCCCCCTTGACAGCAGACAGCTGAAAATCCTTTGGATTTTCATCTTACTCGCCACCCCGGAGGGGGCATCCCCCGGCTCGTCTGCGCCAGGGCGGCGTAAAGGAGGCAGCAACACGAACAAATACTGAGTGCAGAGGGAAAACCCATACAAAGTATGGGTTTTTCCTTTGCGAATATCCTGAAAATCTGCAAGTATAACAGATTTTCTGGATGCTAAAAATGCCTCCGGCATTTTTACCAGGGCAAATCGAACTAAGTGAGATTTGACCGTGTATGAGTTCAGTGTTGTTGCTGCCGACTCTGTTATTCACAGAAAGTTTAGAAAAATATATAATATGTAACCCCTAAATATCCTTTATGGACCCAAACCAGATGATGATGTGGCTGGATGCTTCAGGATTCATGGATGTAGTCCTGCCTTTATTTCTCATATTTGCCCTTGTATTCGCTATACTAAGTGGCTTCAAGATGTTCAAGAAAAGCATCAGCATGACAATAGGTTTCATGATGGGCCTTGCGACAGTAATACCTCATGTCATGGGAAGATATCCTCCATGCTGGGATGTTGTTGAGATAATAAATAATTCCCTGCCAAGAATTGCGATGGCAATCATAGGAATAATACTTTTTATAACGATACTTGGCATTATCGGCCTGAACATAAGCATCTTCGGCAAGTTTATGTCAGCGATTGTGCTGGTAGTCTTTGCTTTTGTGGTCTACACCTTTGCGACAGCAAGAGGGCCTGGCTGTTCAACATTAAGCTTGAATGCAGGCCCCTGGGTTGACCTCTTGATAGTGTTTGGTGTGTTCGGCGGCCTGATCTGGTGGATCATGAAAGGTGATGGAGGGAAAGGATAGAATATTCCTGATTCACTTTCCTTCAATCAGTTCCTGCAGTGCATTGTATGCCTTTGTCGCATCATTCTTTCCGACAACAAAGTTCAGCTCCTTGAATGTTGATATGACCTCAAGGATGTTCACTCCATTCCAGGCCAGCTTCCTTGTTATTGTGGCAATGACTCCAGGATGCTCGACATATTCTTTAGGAAAAATCATCCCTACAATCACAAGCTCTTTGTCTGCCCTGACAATCTTTTCTCCTGCAAGAGACTTCTTTATCTTGTCAAGATATTTTTCATTAGAGATTATTGAGACTTCATAGTTTCCCTGGATGATATTTAGCGTATCGCCCCTCTCATAGTCAACAATCGAATAGATGTGCTTCAGTTTTGAGAAGAATGTAGGTGATTTCAGGACTCCAATATCACACACCTGGGTCTTCATGAAGATCTCTGAATTATAATCAAACTTTGTCTGCGGAGCTTTTCTCCTGACTGTCTCTGCTACCCTGCGCAAGGCCATGACTATTGCACTGAGCTTGACCTCTTTCTCAAGAGCTTTCTCAACCTCAGGTTTTATGCTCTCTGCAACAGAAGCATAGTTCACAATGTCCTCGATTATTGCTTCCTGGAGGAGAGGCCTCTCCTTTACAATGTGCTCCACTATATGGCTTATTGTTGGCATTTTGTCACTGATCCATCAACACTGCAGATAACACGGATTATTACATTTTGTTATTATAATAACATTAAGTTAATA
>JAHJCS010000114.1 GCA_018812465.1 Nanobdellota archaeon
AGAGAAGCCATATCCAGACAGACCTGAAGAAGGTATGCTTATGGTAGGCGCTGAACTGCTGCCATTATCATCTCCTGAATTCGAGACAGGACCTCCTGCAATAGAAGCAATAGAGCTCGCAAGAGTAGTCGACAGAGGAGTAAGAGAGGCAAAAGCCATAGACACTAAGAAGTTATGCCTGGTCAAAGGAGAGAAGGCATGGGGAGTATTCATAGACATCTGCACTATCAATGACGCAGGAAACCTTCTTGATGCATCAGGAATAGCTGTTCTTGCTGCTTTGAAGGACACAAAGTTCCCTAAGTATGATGGTGTTGAGATAAACTACAAGGAGCACACAAAGGAGAAGCTTCCTTTGAGCAAGTTCCCTCTGCCAGTCACAGTCTACAAGATAGGAGACAATCTTCTTGTTGACCCTAATATTGACGAGCAGGAGGCATTTGATGCAAGGCTTACAGTGACAACAACAGATGGTCTTATCTGCGCTCTTCAGAAAGGAGGAGACAGGACACTCACAATTGAGGATGTCAAGGTAATGGTTGATCTTGCCATGAAGAAAGCAAAAGAGCTTGCTAAAGTGCTTTGAGGTGCGAACATGAAGAAGGAAGAATTCACAAAATATGAGAAGGCCAGGATGCTTGGATCAAGGTCTCTGCAGATAGCCATGGTCGCTCCTTTCCTCGTAAAGCTGAGCAAGGAACAGCTTGAGAAGATAGGATATGATTCTCTGGCAATAGCTAAGATGGAGTTTGAGCAGGGCGTCCTTCCGATAACAGTGAAGAGGCCTATGCCGATACCAGAAGGCATTGAGCAGAGAGACAAGGAAGCTGCTTAGAAAGATTTATATTCTATTTATTTTTTCTATTCTTGATGGGGGACCCAGCAGAAGCTACATTACACAGTATAGTGGACCACTCAGAATATAATATATTTCCATCAGTACTTAGGGATACATCTCATGAGCTCTATGAAAAAGCAATAAAAGGTGTTGTTGAGAGAGGGGGCTTTACTGATGAAGAGTTTACAGAGTTCTATCATGGCATGTATAATAAAGTGAGCGGCATTGTCTGGAAGATAGCCAACAATATCATAGATCCTGCTGACCATAGCGAGATAGTAAATGATATACTTGGTTTAGTGCATAGAAAGATTACTTATTTTAGGTCTGACTCAGCTGCCACTACTTGGGTATATTCTATTGCAACAAACCACACTCTGAACTACATAAAGAAGAGAAAAAGGATGACTATTGGTCCTGAGAGATCCATTCCTATTAAGTCTTATCTGGAGGAAGAGGAAAGAGGGCGCTTACCTGAGTATATGCTGCACTCTACTGATGCAAGCCCTGAGGATGAGATAATAGATGGTGAAATGAACATCTCACTGTTATGCGCTTTGTGCAAGGGAAATGTCATGAATGCGCTTGAGTTGGCAGAGATTATGGACTCTGGAAGAAGAGATTACTCCAGGATACAGACCCTTCTTAATGACAAGGATGGAAGGCTGACAATGCTCATGATGGCAGCAGTATACGGCGAGAGATATGATTTCATTGCAGATTATTTTAGGATTCCTGAGGGCACTGTGAAATCATCTATTTTTAGGATTAAAGAGGTCATCAAGCCGGATATCTCTAATGTGATTAAGATGCCGACTTCACTCAGGCAGATTGAAAAAGAGGCAGATAGGTTTGAGAAGATAATTGAAAAGACTGGTTTTGACCCAATACATGAATGGTGCAGTGCTCTATGCGGCAGGAAAATAAGAAAAACCAGGAAGCTGGAAGGTATGCTCAAAGAGGAGAGACTAAACTATTTTGAGCTCAGTTCAGTCCTCAATGATCTTGATAAGATGATGCTTGTGCTGTTCTACAGCTACAATCTTCCTGTTGATAAGATTGCAAGGCTGCATTGCATAACCAAGGATGAAGTGGAGAAAGGGATGGCAAAAGCAAGAAAAGACCTAGAATCAGTTGGTTTTGTCATTGGCGATTAGACTAAAGTTCTGATGCTAAGATATTCTGTTGGATTCTGAGATTTATTGAAAATTTCTACTTAAGGGAGAAATTTTCTAAGGGGTTTAAAGATAATCCCGACTCGCAAGCTCGTCTGGAATTACTGAAAATGTAAAACATTTTCAGGCCTGCAAAACAGAGTTTTGCAGTATCAGACTTGCAAACAAAGTTTGCAAGTAATACCCCGACCTTCAGGTCGAAATGGTGAAAATCAAAGATTTTCAGCATGCCAAAAATTGCAAAGCAATTTTTGAGCATTTTCAAGACTAAAAATTCGCCTATCCAGGCGAGGAGCGAAATACTCCAACCTTTAGGTTGGAGATAGCTCCGAGCGGCGAATTTTTATTATTCAACATATTATCTTAAAGAACTAAAAGTTAACCTTCGAATCTTTTCAGTGCTTCCTCTTCCATAAAATGAAGCTCTCCGGGTATTATTATGCAGAAAGGAGGTTTACCAAAGAACACCTCTTCAATATCTTTTGCTTTGCCTGCTTTGATATAAGCATCACTGCATCCAAGCCTGGCGCAGCCGACAAC
>JAHJCS010000115.1 GCA_018812465.1 Nanobdellota archaeon
CTTTTTCCCCAGAAAGCTCTTCAGCAATCCTTTTTAGATCTGACTCCATGCCAGTATAGATTTTGCCGAACTCTTTTAGGAATACTTCGCCTGGTTTCTCTGGATTGTTTGCCAGGCACATTCCTAAATAATCTGATATATCAAGTCCATATCTTGAAGCAATATCAATAAGCCCCCATGTAAAATGTTTTCCTACCAGCACAGCAGGCACATCACCATACTTCTTTCTGTGCTCCTCTAAAGCAATTTCACTGTAAACTTCATAAGATTCTCTAAGTCTGCCAGCAAGATGCTTCTTTCTCAGACTTTCATCATTCACATACATATCCTGAAGTGAGGCAATCCTGTTCTCAAGTATTTTTTCATCAGTTCTTGGTGCCATCTAATTCAACCTTCCTATAAAACATCATTTTATCTGCCTTTCCGTCAGCATCCAGAACAATCTCTGTCCCTATATATCCTGATCCCAATGTCTTCTGTATCTCTTTTTTGTATGATTCTGATTTTAAGTCTACAGAAACTTTATCTTTACTGTCAAGAGCATATCCAACTCCTCTTGATACTCTAAGATACGGAACTCCTTGTGAATAAACTTCATTCTCAAATCCATCAACCACAAATCCAAACTTGAAGCTTAATTTGAATGAAGGAACATTTATATTATCTTTCTCTGGCCCAATATCAATATAGCCAAAATTGATGTCATTCTCAAGGCCTTCTTTGACTGGCTTAGGCAATACCTGAGAATAGATCATAGAGCCGTGCTGTATCCCTTTGAACTGTACTCCAACACCATGAAGATACCATACACTCTTTCCTTTATCATCATAAGATGCTGTAGCTCTCTTCACCACATCTTCTGCTGAGCAGAACTGCCTGAACGGAGAGTTTTCATCAAGTTTTGTGTAATCAATCTCTTTAATTCTTTCCAAAGGTATTCTTTCAAGAAATCCTGAAGGCTGATTGTGTATCCTGCTGTCCAGGACAAATATCTCTCCTCCGTTTGCAAGAAATGCTTCCAGGCCTTCTTTTGTCTCTGCAGGATCCAGAGTTCCTGCCTCTCCAGAGAAAGCAATGCCCTCAAGCTCAAGAATCCTTGGAATTTGATTGTTATCAGCCTGGATGACTGAATATGGTCCCTTGCGTACTACATTCACATCATCTTCATCAGTTGTTGGTATTGGAAATGCAGATGTTTTATTCATGTTTAAGCCACCCTTTTCTCATATGTTATATCCTATATTTAATACTACTTGTATATAAACCTTTCCATTTTAACTACTAATAAGTAATAATCTGAATAAGATTTTACAACCACAAACTTTAAATATCAGCGTTGATTTCTACTAGTTCAGGTTGACGTAAGGTCAACAGAGAATCCAACTTCATATATGGGATGATAACCATGACAGAAAAAAAGGAGAAAACTGACAAACCAGACAAAGCTGATAAAGAGAAACCAGCAAAGAAAACCAAAGAGCAGGAGCTCCAGGATCAGGTAAAGGACCTGACTGAAACACTCCAGAGACTTCAGGCAGAGTTTGAAAACTACCGGAAAAGAGTTGACAAGGATAAAACAGAATTCTGCAGCTATGCAAAAGCTGATTTCATCTCCAGGATTCTTCCTCTGCTAGACGCCTTTGAGATTGCATTAAAGAACAAAGACAAGAAAGAGGATTTCATAAAAGGAATGGAGCTCATATTCTCAGAGATGATATCATTATTATCTAAAGAAGGAGTCAAACCAATAGACGCAGCAGGAAAGAAGTTTGACCCTCACTTTCATGAGGTCCTGCTTACAGAGAAGTCAGACAAAGAGCCAGGAACAATACTTGAAGAGCTCCAGAAAGGATATTTCATGAAAGACAAGGTATTAAGATACTCTAAAGTCAAGGTAGCAAAAGAAAATGGAATCAAAGATCAACCGAAAAACACCTCTAAGTGAAGTACTTGAGCTAGGAACCACCTGCAGTGCATGTGGCCACTGCTGCAGGCACGGCTCAGGCGCTTTGGTGAGAGGAGACCTGAAGAAGATAGCAGAAAAGCTCGGCATGAAAGAGGATGAAGTCAAGGAGAAATACCTTGAAGAGATCAGGAAGTTCAACACAATCCTGCTTAAACCAAAGCTGATAAAAAGCGAAGGCAAGCCTTATGGAAGATGCGTCTTCCTGACACCTGAAAGCAAGTGCTCAATACAGGAAGTAAAGCCATTGCAGTGCGCAATAGGAAACTGCACAGAGCACGGAGAAGAGCTGAACCTCTGGTTCACACTGAATTATTACCTTAACGAGAATGACCCTGAGTCAGTAAGGCAGTACGCAGTCTATCTTAAATGTGGAGGAAAGACACTGCCTGGATGGGAGCTCGAAAATCTTATCGCAGACAAGGAAAAGCTCAGGAAGATACTGCATTATGAGATTATGAGGTGAATGATGATAAAAAAACAATTGATGAAAAAAATTGAGGGGTTTGCTGCGCAGAAATCAGAAGGCAGAGATTATAATCATGCGTTTGATCATATTCAAAGGACTGTAACCCTCGCTAAGATCATTGGAAAGAAAGAGAAAGCTGACATTGATGTAGTTATTGTTTCAGCTTATCTTCATGATGTAGGCCAGTCAGTGCGATTCAAAGGGCACAACAAAATAAGCGAGAAGATGGCAAGAGAGCTTCTCAAAAAGTTGAAGTTTGATCAGGAGTTTATTGATGCAGTAGCACATTGCATCTACTGCCACAGCACCAGTTGTGTAAAAGAGGCGAAGACTATAGAGGCAAAAGTTCTCTATGATGCTGATATGTTACAGACTATTGGTCCTTTTGGATATACAAGAATACTAACAACCAAGACAGTATTCAAAGAATTCGGAAGATTGGGATTAAAAGAAGCAGTAGAAGAGACAAAGAACTTAGAAAAAAAAGTCAAGAATCATCTGCAGACAAAAACAGGCAAAAAACTTGCAAAAGACCTTTTCAGCTTCATGGAAGGGTTCTATAAGAGGTATGAAAAATGGGACAAAGTGAAGATATAAACCTAAAACAAACCAAGCAATTCATGATAGAGATCGCAAAAGAAGCAGGAGACATGGCCAAGTCAAAGTTCGGCAAGGTAAAAGATTACAAGAGAAAGGAAGAGAAGACCCAGCTTGTGTCTGAGGTTGACTTTGCAGCAGAGAAGATAATCAAGTCAAGGATACTTGAGAGGTTTCCTGACCATGCAATCCTTGCAGAAGAGTCAGCAGACTCAGGCGAGGCAGAGAAAGATTCAGAATATCTATGGATAATTGATCCTATTGACGGAACAAGGAACTTCCTGCATGGCCATCCTTCATTTGGTGTCTCCATAGCTCTTGCAAAGAACAGGAAGGTCGTACTTGGAGTAGTCTATTTTCCTATGTATGATTGGGTATTCTCTGCAGAGAAAGGCAATGGTGCAGAGAAGAATGGTGAGAAGATTCATGTCTCAGACAGGTCACTGAAAGACGGATCTGATCTATTGGGGAACTTTGGCTGCGATTTCCACAAAGAAAAAGATGAGCAGGTCAAGGTGCTCAGCAACCTAATAGAATTTGTCAAGAAAGTTAGGATAGAAGGCTCTGCGACATTTGGCTTCTGCATGGTTGCAGACGGAGTGTATGACTGCTATATCCAGAGGTTCATAAAGCCCTGGGACTTTGCAGCATCATGCCTTATAATAGAAGAAGCAGGAGGCAAAGTTACTGATTATCAAGGAAATCCATGGAATATTGATATGGGCGGAAAGATCCTTTCATCTAATGGAAAGTTCCATGGTAAACTGATAGAGATAGTGAAATAGGGGGTAATCAATATGGAAAAAGAAGAAAAGAAAGTCAACATGACGATAAAAGACAGCGCAGCATTCTACGCGCATGAGATGTCAATAAATTTCAATCCAATGAATTTCATTCTTGATTTCAAGAATGTGACTCCCAGGGTTGATCCAAGGAGCAAGGAGAGCCTTGTGTTGCATCTTGAGCACAATGTCATCATTGTGGATGCTTTCCATGCAAAGAAGATCTATGAGCTTCTTGGAAAAGTGCTTGGCGACTATGAGAAGGAGTTCGGCAAGATAGAGATGCCTAAAGCCCTCAAGAAATATGAGGATAAGATGAAGAAAGGCGAGAAAGAGGTCAAGAAGGCAAAGACAACATCTCCATCCTATTTTGGATGAACAGATCAGGATAAGAACAATAACCTAAGGAGGTTTGGAAAATGACAAAAGAAAACAAAGAATCAAAAACAACCAAAAAAGAGAAGATAATAGGTATAGATCTTGGAACAAGCAATTCAGCAGCAGCAGTGCTGCAGGCAGGAAAGCCCATAATCGTGCCTTCTGCTGAAGGCACAACACAGTACGGAAAGGCATTCCCATCTGTGGTAGCGTTCACAAAAGAAGGCCAGATGCTTGTGGGAGAGCCTGCAAGAAGGCAGGCTGTGAGCAATCCTGAAGGAACAGTGATGGCAGCCAAGAGGAAGATGGGCAAGAATTTCAAGTACAAGATACATGGAAAGGAGTATACTCCTCAGCAGATATCTGCATTTATATTGCAGAAGATAAAAAAGGATGCAGAGGAGTTCATAGGCGAGCCTGTGAAAAAAGCAGTCATAACAGTGCCTGCTTATTTTGATGATGACCAGAGACAGGCAACCAAAGATGCAGGAACAATAGCAGGCCTTGAGGTAGTCAGGATAGTGAATGAGCCTACATCTGCATCACTGGCTTATGGCCTGGATAGGTCTGAGAAGGAGCTGAAGATCCTTGTCTTTGACTTTGGAGGAGGAACCCTTGATGTCACAGTAATGGACTTTGGAGATGGTGTGTTTGAAGTGAAGTCAACCTCAGGAGACACAGAGCTTGGAGGAACTGACATGGACAACACCCTCATGAACTATATTGCTGATGAGTTCAAAAAGACAGAAGGCATTGATCTTAGGGATGATGACACTGCAATGCAGAGATTGAGGGAAGCAGCAGAGAAAGCAAAGATTGAGCTGTCAACAACAATCGAGACAGACATCAACCTGCCTTTCATAACTGCGTCCGACAAAGGGCCAAAGCATCTGACAATGAAAATTTCCAGGGCAAAGCTTGAGAAGCTTGTTGACCCTATAGTGCAGAAATGCAAGCATCCTGTTGAGCAGGCTCTTAAGGACGCAAAGATGACCTCAAAAGATATTGATAAAGTAATACTTGTAGGAGGACCTACCAGGATGCCTATCATCAGGAAGTTTGTAGAGGATATGGTATCAAAGACTGCAGAAAGAGGAGTGGATCCTATGGAATGCGTTGCTCAGGGAGCAGCAATCCAGGCAGGAGTGCTTGCAGGAGAAGTAAAAGACATACTGCTGCTTGATGTGACACCTCTTACTCTTGGAATAGAGACACTTGGTGGAGTGAGAACAGCTCTCATTGAGAGGAACACCACAATCCCTACCAAGAAGACCCAGATATTCTCTACAGCTGCAGACAACCAGCTTGCTGTGACAATCAATGTCCTGCAGGGAGAGAGGCCAATGGCAGCAGACAATAAGGCGCTTGGAAGATTTGATCTTGTTGGGTTACCTCCAGCACCAAGAGGAATTCCTCAGATTGAAGTCACATTTGACATTGACGCAAATGGAATACTTCATGTCTCTGCAAAAGATCTTGGAACAGGAAAAGAGCAGAAGATCCAGATAACCGCATCACACAAACTGAGCGATGAAGATGTGGAGAAGATGCAGAGAGAAGCAGAAGCCCATGCAGAAGACGACAAGAAAAGGAAAGAAGAGGTAGAGACAATAAACTCTGCTGATGCTCTTGTCTATTCATCTGAGAAGATGTTCAAGGATTTTGAAGGCAAAGTAGATTCAAAGGAACTTGAGACTGCAAAAGGCCATATCATGGAGCTGAAGAATCTCCTTGAGCCAGAGAAGAAGGATGCTGATGCAATAAAGAAGAAGATGGATGAGATAAACACAGAGCTCCAGAAGCTCGGCACTGAACTGTATCAGAAAGTCCAGCAGGAACAGGCTGCAAAACAGGGTGCAGGAGCCGGGCCTCAGCCAGGAGCAGAATCAGCAAAAGACGACAAGACAGTTGATGCTGACTTTGAAGTGGAAGGAGAGAAGAAGAAAGGGAAGAAATGATTTTTTATTTTTTTACATACTTTTATATGTAAACAGAGCATGACCTGATATGGAAAAGCTGCCAACACACAAACAATGCATGGAACTGCTTGACGAGCATAATGTTCCTGAGAATGTAAGGAAGCATAGCTTTGCTGTGAACAAGGTAGCTGTGTTCCTGGCAAGAAAACTCAAAGAGAAAGGCATTGATATTGATGTTGAGCTTGTTGATCGGGCTTCATTGTTGCACGACATTGACAAGATAGCTACTCTTGGCAAAGGAACCCATGGCCAGCTCTCAAAGAAGATACTTTCTGAGAAAGGATATGCCCGGCTTGGAGAGATTGTGCACAAGCATGTGTTCAGCGCAGTGCTTGATGGCAACCTCACTACCTGGGAGGACAAGGTTGTCAACTATGCTGACAAGAGATGCACTGAGGATAATCTTGTATCACTCAAAGATCGTTTTGGATACAGCAGAAAGAAATATGCAAGCCATAACAGCATTAGGACAGCAGAGGCAGAGGAGCTCTTCATAAAGCTTGAGAAGGAGATATTCACAATAATCGGAATGGATCCTGAGGAACTGGGTGGTCATGTTGACACTAAATCATGAAAGGAAAAAGATTGACTCAATAGATAAGAGGATATTATCCTTGCTCTCAAAGAGGATTAGCATAGGAAAGAAGATAGGGGCAATCAAGAAAAGCAAAGGTTTAAGAATAACTGACAGAGAACGTGAGAGAGATGTGATAGACCATGCTAAGCGCATGACAAGAGACACTGGCCTTGATGAGAAGTTTGTGGAGAATCTCTTCAAGGACATAATAAAATACACAAAGTCAAAACAGAAGTGACAGAAGATATGGCAAAGGACTACTATAAACTGCTAGGTGTGGAAAAGAATGCCACAAAAGAGGACATAAAGAAAGCATACAAAAAGCTCGCAAAGAAATATCATCCAGATCTTAACAAAGAGGAAGGTTCTGCTGAGAAGTTCAAGGAGATAAGCGAGGCTGCTGCTGTGCTTGGTGATGACCAGAAGAGACAGCAGTATGACCAGTTCGGAACAGCAGATTTCTCTGGATTCCAGGGAGGAGCAGGCGGATTTGATTTCTCTGACTTTATGAGAGGAACCCAGGGTTTTGGTTTTGATTTTGACTCAATATTTGACAGCTTTTTTGGCGGCAGTGGAATGTTCGGCGGAGGAAGAAGGAGAAGAGGCCCAAGAAGAGGCTCTGACCTTATCTATGATATTGAGATAACCCTAAAAGAGGCTGCTTTCGGAGCAGAGAAGCATATCACAATCCCCAAGATGGAAAGGTGTGATGAATGCAAAGGAAAAGGAGCTAAATCTGATTCTGATATAATAACTTGCCCTGAATGCAATGGTGCAGGATCTGTCAAGCATACCCGAAGGACTCCTTTTGGGATGTTCCAGACAGTGTCTGCATGCAGGACATGCAATGGCGAAGGCACGACAATAAAGAATCCCTGCAGAGAATGCCATGGCTCTGGTCTTGTTGAGAAGACAAAGAAGATCAAGGTTGAGATACCTGGCGGAGTTGATGATGGAACAAGGCTGAGGATCTCAGGAGAAGGGGAAGCAGGAGAGAAAGCAGGGCCTTCAGGAGACCTTTTTATCAGGCTTCATGTCAAGCCTAGTGATATATTTGAGAGGCAGGGCAATGATCTTTTCATGGAGATGCCTGTGAGCTTTGCCACAGCAGCATTGGGTGGAGAGATTGAGGTGCCTACACTTGACGGCAAAGTCAAAATGAAGATTCCTACTGGAACCCAGTCAAACACAGTCTTCAGGCTCAAGGGAGAGGGAATACCAAGCCTGAGAGGCTATGGAAAAGGAGACCAGAAAGTAAGAATCATAATAGATGTCCCTACAAAGCTCACAAAGAAGCAGAAAGATCTACTAGAAGAGTTTGATAAAGGAGCAAATAAATCAAACAAAAGCATATTTGACAAGATCAAAGGGAGTTTCTGATAATTCTGATATAATAAATCTTTCACAATCATAAAATCTCACCTTTCATGCTTTCTCTGGCAGACAAAGCTTTTTATAATAACTATGAGTAATCATATACATGCAATACAAAGGACTTACACTCGATGAATTCCAGGAGGATTCTATAAAAGCAATAGACAACAACCATTCTGTTGTTGTATCTGCGCCTACTGGCTCAGGAAAGACCCTGATAGCTGACTACATAATCAACAAGGATGTGAAGAAGGGTATCAGGGTAATCTATACTGCACCTATCAAGGCTCTTTCTAACCAGAAATACAAGGAATTTGTTGCTGATTATGGAGAGGAAAAAGTAGGTCTGCTCACAGGAGATATTGTCATAAACCCAGGAGGCCTAATACTTGTGATGACAACCGAAGTCTACAGGAACATGGCAATAACAAAAGACCATATGATAGATTCTGTCTCTTATGTTGTGCTTGATGAGATACATTACATAAATGATATTGAAAGAGGGTCTGTTTGGGAGGAATCCATAATATTCTCTGATGAGAGAGTTAGGTTCCTGTGCCTCTCTGCTACAATACCCAATGCAAAAGAGTTTGCTTCATGGATACAGTCAATAAAGAATCATACTGTTGAGGTCATCAGGCACAATTCACGTAATGTTCCACTCCATAAGAACTTCTATGACTCTGAGCTCGGCATAACCAC
>JAHJCS010000116.1 GCA_018812465.1 Nanobdellota archaeon
ATATACACTGTGGGAAGGGATGCATCAGGGAATGCATTAATGCCAAAGACACTTGTTGTTGGATGGCCAGAATAAGATATCATATAGATTATAAAATAGAATCAATAATCAAACAAGTTCCTCTGCCTGCTGTTGAACCGCTCAAGATGCTTTGGTGGTGTGACCTGCTTGTACTCAAACCCCCAGTCCTCAAGCATCTTCTTTGAATTAAAGGTTATGCCATTTGCTGCAAGAACACCCCTCACATTGCCCAAGCCTCTTGATTTCTTGATCTTCTCAACATATCTTCTCAGCTGAGTGACATCTGCAAGGCTTCCCTTGTACCTCTTGCACTCAATCACCACAAGATTGTTCTCTTTGTCATAAGCAAGCACATCAACAAAGCCGTACTTTGTCTGCTCTTCCTGCTTCACAATCCTCAATCCATCCTCAATCAGGCCTGGATTCCTCATTATCATATCAGCCATGTCCTTCTCTGTGCCCTCAAGATGTATCTTCTGGCCATCCTTGAGAGCAGCAGAATGCATGAAATGAACCTCTTTTATGAGTATCTCCATGAACTCTTTGAGAGCAGAATTCTGGCTCTTGAGAAGGATGCTCTTGCCTTTTGTTATCAGGCTGTGTGAGGTATCCTGTTTCATGTAATTCACAGGAGTTGACCCTGTAGGCTGGTGTATCAAGAGTGTCTTGTCTTCTTTGATTAGTATTATCCTGTCTCCAAGAGGAAGATGGCTCTCTGCCCTTCCTGAATACCTGACCTCGCAGCTGCAGCCAATAACTAAGGTCTGTGAACTAGAAATGGCCTTCTCTATCTGGCTGATGTAATCTGTTTGTTTTCCTGCCATAGTCTTATAAGCCCTCGAATTGATTTGGAACGAGCGTCCGAAGCTACCCTCCGAACGGTTCGCTCCGTTCACACGCGAGCCAAGTGAGGTATAACTCACTTCGTTCGTTAACCTCACGACCAAAAGTTATTTGTACCATTGAGCGAAGCGAAATGGTACTTAATGCCCGGGTCAAGGAAGAAGACCCTTGCTCGGAAGCAAAATGCGACTCCTAGTTGCTGCGCAACCGGAGTCCCATAAGCCCTCGAGGAGATTTGAACTCCCAACCTGCTGATTACGAATCAGCTGCTCTGCCATTAAGCTACGAGGGCAGTAATTATGGATAAAGAATCAGAGTTTTTTTAAGGCTTCTGCTTTTTTAGGGTGCTTCTTCTGGCATTCAGGGCACAAAAGATGCTTCTTGCCCTTGTTATCCTTTATATATGAACCTAGTATCTTGTTTAGGAATGTGCTCTCAATCTTTGTCTTGCAGATATCACATTTTGCCATATATAGGCTTTGAGAGGGTGTATATTTAAATATTTCGCTGAATGCGCATTATCTTGGTCCTTCAGTTAATCAAAAAGTATAAATAGAACCAGAAGATAAATGACTCAATGACAAGAGATATTATTGAAAGGATAAAGATACATATACATCAATTACATGAGTTTGGAAAACTGCCAGACAACTGGCAGTGGCATAAAGAGAGGGTAGTTGAGTTAGCAAATATTGACAAATCATTGATTGATGACTTGATAAACTTATACAAAGGATGGAGTGATCCACCTAAAGAGATCTTGATGGAGTTAACACGGTTTTATACTGAATTAAGGAACATGATGCAAGACCCACTTAGGCCCTCAGAATTCCAGAAACAAACAAGTGACAAGGTATACAGGCTGATACAGAGTATTGAAGAAAAGCTGAAACCTGAAGTGAAGATAGAAGGTAGAAAGCTGGTTATGCACGCTTTTGGGATAAAATATATATGTTCATCTTGGGATCCAGAGATGGAGAGAAATTTAGGGTTGATACAAAAAGAATTTGATAAACATATTCAACGTTTCTGTGAACCTAAAACAGGCTTTGTAATCAGTTTTGATGATGATCGCCATGAATCCTTGAGGTTTGAAAGAGAAGATAGTAGAGACCGTACAGTTGGTTCTCATGAAAGCCAACATTTATCGTTTGGACACACTTATAACTATTTCAAGAAAAAAGGAAGAGAAAAAGAATTCATTTCTAAAATCATTAAAAGATTCAAAGAAGAAGGAATATGGTATGAAAAGGTCAAGAAACTCATCCGAGATTATCACTTTAATCAATTGGGAATCAAAGAGACTGATAAAAGTATAGAAATTGAGAAAGAACTGAGGTACAACTGGCCACTCCCCCCAGACTCTTTCATCCCAAAAGTAAGGGGGTTGAACAAGGGTGATATTGAATACATTGACAATTTCTTTAAAAGAATCGAGGATGTGCTTGGAGAAGATCAATATAACACCTTTCGAAAATATGTTGTTGATGAATTATTAGCTTTCTCTGCTGAATCAAATGATGAATTAAGTACCAAGGCAAAGAGGATATTTGGGGAATTCAGAGATCAAACAAAGGATGACCAAGATTTGCCTGCCCTAGTTGAATGATCTTTTTAGGCTACATTTAAATATTCCCTCTTCTGATACAGCTAATATGACCAGAATAGCTGTAATTGAGAAAGAGAAATGCAATCCAAAAGCTTGCGGTGACTATCTCTGCATAAGAATATGCCCCATCAACAGGACTGGTGAAGAATGCATTGTAAAGGGAGAGGACAGCAAAGCAAAGATAAACACAGAGCTTTGCACTGGCTGCGGAATATGCCCTAAGAGATGCCCTTATAGTGCCATCCATATAGTCAATCTGCCAGAAGCCCTTGACCAGGAGCCTATTCACAGGTATGGTAAGAATGGATTCCATCTTTACAGCCTTCCAACACCAATGTTCGGAAAGGTTGTCGGAGTCCTGGGAGTAAATGGAATAGGAAAATCAACTGCAATCAAGATACTCGCAGGCATCCTCAAGCCCAATCTCGGAAGAGAAAAGGAATCAGAGTTCTCTGAACTAGTGCAGTATTTCAAAGGTTCAGAAGCGCAGCTTTTCTTTGAGAAAGTTAGGGATGGAAAGATAAGGATAGGCTACAAACCCCAGATGATAGAGCTCATCCCAAAGAGCTTCAAAGGAAAGGTCATAGATCTTCTGAGGAAGGTTGATGAGAAGAACAAGCTTGATGAGATTGTTGATATGCTTGATCTCAAGGACTTCCTTGATACTGATATATCAAAAGTCTCTGGAGGAGAGCTTCAAAGAGTTGCGATAGCAGCGACTGTTCTTAAAGACGCAAACCTGTATATCTTTGACGAGCCTACATCATATCTTGATATCAAGCAGAGGATCAAAGTAAGCAAGTTCATAAGAAATCTTGCTGATGAGAACACAGCAGTCATAGCAGTTGAGCACGACCTTATAATCCTTGATTATATGGCAGACCTTGTCAATATAATGTATGGAGAGAAAGGAGCATATGGTATTGTCAGCCTGCCAAAACCCACAAAAGCAGGAATAAATGTGTTCCTTGAAGGCTATTTAAAAGAGGACAACATAAGATTCAGGGATGCTCAGATAAAGTTCACACCAAGAATGCCGACCAAAGAGGTTGAGAAGCCTCTTTTGATATCCTGGAGCATGATCAAAAAGAAGCTGGGTGATTTTGAGCTTCATGCAGAAGAAGGAAAACTGAGGAAGCGTGATGTCTGCGGAATACTCGGAGAGAATGGAATAGGAAAGACAACATTTGCGAAGATAATGGCAGGAGTGCTTGACAAGGACTCAGGCATGATGGACAATATAATCAGGGTCAGCTACAAACCACAATATCTTGAATCAAGCAGTGATGAACTTGTCGCTTCCTTCCTGCACAATGCAATAACAAAATTTGAGGTTCAGCTTGTCAGGCCATTGAACCTCAAGGATCTTTTTGAGAAGAAGCTTAATGAGCTCTCAGGAGGAGAGCTGCAGAAGGTAGCTATTGCTCACTGCCTTTCCCAGGATGCTGACCTGTATCTTCTTGATGAGCCTTCTGCATATCTTGATGTTGAGCAGAGGCTTCTTGTGTCAAAGATAATGAGGGATATGATGGAACAGGGCCACAAGTCATGCCTTGTTGTTGACCATGATCTTCTGTTCATTGATTACCTTTCTGATGAGATAATTGTTTTTGATGGAAAACCTGCAAGACACGGCTCTGTCCACGGCCCGTTCTCAATGGCAGGAGGAATGAATAGGTTCCTTGAAGGCCTGAACATAACAATGAGGCGTGATGCAGAATCCCACAGGCCAAGGATAAACAAGCCTGAATCCCAGATGGACAGGAAACAGAAATCTGAAGGAAAGCTTTATTATTCATAAATACTATTAATTATTGGGGGAATGATGAGTGAAAGAGTTGATAAGTTTCTGAGGAAATATATCTCAGCTGCAGGCTTTACAAAACAGGGAAAAGATACTTTCAGGACACCTGATGGAAGAACATTAGATGAATTGGCCATTAAAGGTTCTGCTGAGTTTGCAGGCTTTTCTGATGCTCTTGAAGGAAATACTCCTTAGTATGGTGGTGGAACGCATGGCCAGCCAAAGCCAAATAATAAAGTAGATGATTTTATGCAACAGGTTCTTGAAGATTTCAGAAAGTTTGATCATTACAAAGATGAAACAACAGAAGCAGGTTATAAGATAGGATATGAATTAGGTATGGAATATAAGTATGGGCAGTCTGATTTATCTGGGCCCAAAAACAACTTAAGAATTGTTGAAGGAGATTTAGGAAAGATAGTAAAGCCTGACCCAGGAATATGGGGAAAGAAGAGGTAATCTACGCATTCCCTCTGCTCTCTCCGAGTGATATTCCCTGGCCTATCAGATGGGCCACTCTGATCGGCTCTGGTATATATGAGTGGGTGCATGTCAGCCTGAGAAGCTCTCTTACACCATCTTCTTTAATTCCCTTGAACTGGACCCATATCTTTCCTATCTTCACAGGCTCTCCAGCTTTCTCAATCAACTTTATCTTCCTGGCCATTTTCAGCTTGTTCAAGGCAGAATAGATTCTCCTGAAATCAGGGTATCTTCTTATCACAACAATGACAGGCAGCCTTGTCTTATTGTGCAGAGCCTCAATATCAATGACATTGAATCCTCCCACAGCAATGCCGTCGAGGAATACTGCCTGAAGCTGGGACCTGAACCTGCTCTTGTTTATCATTCCTGCTATCTTTGCAGTAGAATCAATCCCATCAATCCTGCACTCTGTTGACAGAACACCATCAATGAAATCCCCTCCTCGATAGAAAGCGCCGATAACCTTGACTTCAGTGTCCTTGAACTTATTGAAAGGAGAATCATCTATTCCGATTACTCTTGCCTGCTTTTTCATGGGAATCCTGAAATCTTTCAGATATCACTTGTTTATATTCAACTTATTGTACAGCCAGACAACAATAAAAGCTCCAATAAATCCGTCAAAAAAGCCATATACAGCTCCCAGCACTGTTCCAACAACACTTGCTGAATATCCTATGTAAAGCATTCCCCAGTCACTTACCCATTCTGCACCATATCCAATCATTGCGAATAATGCCATCAATGCCATGACAGCTCCCCATAGAATACCAAATGCAACACCTGCCCTGACTGGTAAAGGTCCTTTTGCTTTAACAATCTCTTTCTTTGCCATTATTTCACCCCTATAATCTAATATTTCAAAATGATATGACTAAATAACTCAAATCATTCAAACCGTCTCATGAATGTGAGGAATCCTGTGTGGCCAAGCCCCCTGAAATCAGGTCTTGCTCTCTTGCCGTCGACGATCCACTCGCGCTCTATAAGCTCGACTGTCTTTAGCACAACAAATCCTGAGGCTTCATTGACAACCCTCTGCGCCTGGGTCACATGAGGAGAATAATTCACAAGGAATCCTCCTGGTTTTAAGGCATTCCGCGCATGCTCAAGAGCTCTCCAGGGCTCTGGCAAGTCCATTGTTATGACATCAGCATTCTTCTCATCAATGCCCTCATAGCAGTCTTTCTTCTTTAGGGTGATGTTCTTTAAGCCAAGTGATTTTATATTCTCCTGCACTGCGGTTATGCTTCTGTCATCAATATCATAGGTGACCACTTTCTTTGCTATGCTCGCTATGAAGCAGGATAGTGCTCCTGATCCTGAACCCATATCAACCACAAAGGAGGTCTTGTTTATGCCAGTCATTGTTATTATCAGGCCTACATCCTTGAAGGTTATTATCTGCGCATGCCTCTTGATCCTCTTGTAGATATCTATGAAGGAGGGTTTAATCACAGCAACTTCCTTGCCTTTGCTTGTCTTTGCCTTGTCTTTCTTCATGTCATTCTTGCTGACAAAACCATACTGAGTATGATAGTCCTTTGTGATGTCAGCATAGAACACACTGCCTTCTCTTGTCATTAGTATTTTTTTCATTTTTTCACCAACAGGTCCACATCCCTTTTTGACCATCCTGTTTTTATAAGAGAGTCTTTGACCTGCTGCTCGCTCTTTCCTGAGCTCAGGCTCTTTGAGATATACTCCTTGACCTCATCAAATTTAGGAATCTTTTTTGCACTGCCAAGAGCCTTGTCTATTATATCAGCATCCCATCCTGATTCTGTCAGCTTTGCTTTTATGACATCATGAACTATGCCAAGCGAATGCTCATGATTAACATAAGGCTGAAGATCACTTACCTGATGCTCCACAGCTTTCTTACCGGTTGCAATGAAATAGTAAGCGCCTGCTCCAGCACCTCCAATCAGCACAAGAGCTGCTATTGCTATGAGTATGTAAGGTAGTATGCTGGTCTTTGCCGGAGTCTTTGTTATCACAGCAGGGCCTTCGTACCTAGCAGGCTGTTCACCATCACTTGGTTCCTGGGTGCTCTCTCCTGATACTCCTTCTCCAGTTATTTCTGTGAATGGCTCTGGCTCAAATATCTCCTGTTGAGGAGCTGTCTCAGCGCCAAACAGACTGACCAGGAGTATTGAATAACCATCAGGGATCTCAGCCAGAGTTATGCTGATATCCATTTCTCCGTCACCATCAAGATCTACACTCTTAGACTGCCCTATGTAAAGCTCGTAATAGGTCTCATCAGTAGGTATGCTCAACTGGATATGGTCAGAATAGACTTTATTAAGTTTCATCCTATAGACCTGGCTGAAAACCTCCAGGATTACCTCTTCTCCAGCCCTGATACTTATTGAGGTGTTATCATCAATAGTGTATCTCTTTGTCGCAAGAGCAGGTCCGCCGCTCTTAGCACCCCCTTTCTTTCCTTCATCTGGAGGAGGGCAGGTCTCATCTATCTGTCCATTGCAGTTATCATCCCGCCCATTGCATGTTTCAGGAGTTCCTGGGCTGACAGCAGCACTGGCATCATTGCAGTCATTGGTTGTGTAATAACCATCATCATCGTTATCAGCATATGGTAGGGTCAGCACTCCGCAGGATCCATTCAGGATATTTGATGGACTGACAGTTGAGGAATAATAATTGCCATAAGAATCTATGCAATAATCATTGATGCTTGTATCATTCACTCCACCACCATAGAAGTTATTCAGCCAGATTGTATTGTTGGTTCCATTGATGTAAAGGTCTGATGTATTAGTGTTATTGAAAGTATTGCCAGTTATTGAAGAGAAATTAGTGTTGTTGAGCAGCACTCCTGCTATTGAATTATTGAATATTGTGCTGTTTGCTATTGTGTTGTTCAGGGAGCTTTCAAGCACTATTCCATACTGGTAATTGGAGATATTGCAGTTGATTATGGTTGTGTTGCTGAAAGCAGAGTATATTCCTATTCCATTGCCTGAGTCAGAGATAGAGCTTCCATTGCAATCTATTGTTATATTGGATGCATTCACCTGGATAGCAGGATACAATCCGGATGGAGAGATATTGAAGCTTGTATTTGATATGATATAAGTGCTGTTAGGTTCAATAAGGTAGATTGTGTTGTTTGAGTTGTCCTCTCCGATAAGTGCCAGCGTAAGGTTGGTATACTCGCAATATGATGAATTTGAGCACACATACTCATTGTCAGGCAGGATTGTGAAAGAGGATGACATGATGTCATTGGTTGCATTGTAATAATCATCATAGGGTATTGTCATCAACCTGAAACCGGTTCCCATCATGGCTGAGACGTCCCAAGTGTATAAAGAGGGTGTTGAGTCTAAATAATTCCATGTACTTCCATTGTCTGAAGAGTAATACAGATAATATGATATATTGTTTATAGAGCTCTGCTCAGTCCAGTTTATTGCTATGCTGCCCCGGTAGCTTGCTCCCTCAGCAGGATATGTTATGTTGGCTGGACCGCAGTCACCGCCGATTGTTGTGC
>JAHJCS010000117.1 GCA_018812465.1 Nanobdellota archaeon
ATAAATGTTATTATGAAAATTGATTAGTGAACCTCAATAGAGATAATAAAATAAGAATTCACTTCTTGAACATGTACTTGAACATATTCCTTTTTGTTGTCTTGTATCTCACTGACTTGCTTTCCCTGAGCTTCTTTAAGCTCATTGTCACAGAACCAATAGAGATGCCAAGCTTCTGGCTTAGCTCCTTTGAAGTGAACCACTTCTTGGGATGCTTCTTCAAAAAGTCGTATATATCTTGCTGTCCCATAAACTACCCCCTGAATAGCTCAGAAACCGACCTTATTTATATACCTTTCGTTTAATTATGCGGTAGTGAAGCATTAATTAATAATGCTCAAGAAGCCTTCTCTTTGAAGAATAGCCAGTTCTTAGGCCCTGCCTTTTTAAACCTGAGCAGGCAGAAAATGCCTTTTAATCTCTTTCCTTTAAGTTCAAACTCCAGCTTGTCATCGCTTATTGTCTTAGGCTCAAATGTTCCTTTGTCCCAGATCTTAACAGTGCCAGCTCCGTAGCTGCCTTCTGGGATTGTTCCCTCAAAATCAATGTAAGAGATATCATGGTCATCAACCTGTATGGCCAGTCTTTTCTCACCTTCTTTCACATCAGGCTTCTTGGGAATAGCCCATGACTTAAGAACTCCATCAAGCTCTAATCTGAAATCCCAATGAAGATGGGATGCATGATGTTTGTGGATAACAAAGCGCGGCATTTTATTTTTTATCTTTTTTCTTTGATTCTAATTTATCCTCGCACTTGTTGCACACGCCTTTCTTTTTCTTTGAAAGTTTTATCCAAAAAACAAGATGAGAAAATTTATAACCACATCCTTCCAGAGGAACTCCGTAGATCATGCATTTCTTTGTAATCTTATCATTTTAATATCATTGTCAGCTTATGTGTATCTCAACAATATCTCCATCAATCAGCTTATGGTTGAGCATGAACTTCTGGCCAGGAAACTTAGCTGATTTGCCCCATATCCTTGCGAATTTGAATTTTGCGACAAAATCCTTGTGCAGCTTGTTGCACATATCCTCTACTGTGATTCCTTTTTTGACAATAAGAGGGACATCAAGGTCTGCTTTCTTTCCCGCTTCCTTGCAGTATAATCTCATGAAATTGAGCTTCTGAAATATGGCTTCTTTCATCTCATCCATGCCGATCTTCTTCTCTGCTGAGATGAGAAGGTCTGGTTTCAAGCTCTTCTTCATTTCTTCCAGCTTCTTCTCTCCAACCATGTCAATCTTGTTCAGCACAACAAGGGAAGGAATGTATATCTTGTTGCCTTCAATGATATCTATGAACTGGTCTATGTGGATATCTTCCCTGATGACAACATCAGCATTGTGTATCCTGAACTCTTTCATCACATCACTTATTGTCTCAAAATCTGTGTGAGTCAGCTTTACTGTGGAGGCTATGTCAAATCCTCCTCTTGCTTTCTTTGTGAGCTTAACATCAGGCTTCCTCTGGTCAAGCCTAAGGCCAGAGTCATGGATCTCTTTTCTCAGCACCTTGAGATGGCCAGGATAATTGACATCAATTAGGATGACTGCAAGGTCTGCTGTCCTCATCACAGCAAGGACTTCTGTTCCCCTGCCTCTTCCAGAAGCAGCTCCATGCACTATTCCAGGGACATCAAGGACCTGTATCTTTGCGTGATTGTACTCAAGCAGGCCTGGAATACAGGTGAGCGTAGTGAAAGCATATGCTCCAACAGCTGACTTTGTCTTTGTCAAGGAATTTAAGAGAGTTGACTTTCCTACTGAAGGAAAACCTACAAGGATTACAGTTGCATCGCCTGACTTTCTTACAGAATAGCCTTCGCCCTTCTTTCCGCCAGAAGACTTCTTTACCTGCTCATCCCTGAGCCTGGCAATCTGGGCCTTGTACATGCCTATGGCATGCTGGGTCTTCTTGTTGTACTTTGTCTTGGCAACTTTCTCCTCAAGCTCCTTTATCCTGGTGTCATATAAGGCCATTCTCTCGAAAAAAGAAACTGGGTATTTAAATTTAGTGTATATGCTACATCAAAGGCAGGATGTATTTGGTGATGATCTTTTTGGAACAGCTAGTCATGAATCTCTCTTTCTCTGACAAGAGTTTCTCAAGCTGAGCTTTGTCAAAGAACTTCACCTCATCGACTTCTCCTGCCTGTATAGTGATGTCTGACAAAGAGATATCCTTTCTTACCAGGAAAATCTTTGCTATCCTATCATTGAATCTTTCATGGCTTGTCAGATTAAGATGTTCTGCTCCCAGATAGGCCAGGTCTGACTTTGTTATCCTCACTCCTATCTCCTCATTAGTCTCTCTCACTGCTGCTTCTGGATAATCCTGGTCAAAAGGGAAGTGGCCGCCCACAGAATGGTCCCACAGGTGATTGTCTGCCCGTTTCTGAAGAAGAATCCTGCCATGAGAGATTATATACACATAGACTTCTCTGTGGAGAAGACCTTTCTCATGCGCTTCTTTACGGGTATTCCTGCCTATAACATCATCATTCTCATCAATTATAGCTATCATCTCACCAGGATCATTAGGTATCTTCATAAGAGATAGG
>JAHJCS010000118.1 GCA_018812465.1 Nanobdellota archaeon
ATAAAGCATTGCGATTGTCTGCAGAAACTGATCATTGATGCTTCTTCCAGATGTGGGATCATACAGGTAATTGACAACAGCAACATACTGCCGGTTCATTGCCTGGAATTCTTCTTCTCCGCCTTCAACTCTTGGGTCACCATCAGCAAAAAAATCCACAACTAGAGGTCTGTGATGCCCTTTGGGAATATTGCTAACTTCAGGATCATCCTTGAACTCTTTAGCACTATAAGGCCTGAGAACCTGTACTCTTTCACCAAGATGATAATCTTCAATCAGAATTTTCCCTATAGATTGTGCAAGGTCCCTGCTTTTCCCACTGCTTGGAAATAGGATTAGTTTTGTTTTTGCCGTATTGACCCCCAAGCCATACCAATAATGAAGATGATATTTAAAGATTATTATCCTAGAGTAGCTAATGGAAGCGATATTTATGGTTTATGATGGATGCCATGTTTTTTTAGCACTCTAAAGTGCACAATATAACAATATTTATATATAAAATAGTTAAGCTGGTTATCATGCACAGGCTGATAAGAGATGCACTCTCAGAAGTGAACAAGAATGGGAAGTGGATAACAGTGTTCACGACTGAGATAAACAAAGGTGAAAAAGGTCATGACCCAGTGATATGCTGTTCCACTTACAGAGGAAAGTTAAGGGATTACAAAAAAGGGTCTGAAGGCGGGAAGATAATGTTTACTTACCATGCCAGTCTCCCAAAAGCATCTTCCAGCCATGATTATAGGATAAAAGGAAATGATATTGCAGGCCTGATGTATGAAGGGATCATGCCTGCAGGGTATAAACCTTTCCTTGAGAGAGTGGCATCATCAGCGAACAGAGAGGACTTTGTGCTGTCAACTGGAATTATTTATATCCAAGGCACCCCTATGGAGACACAAGGTAGGATAAAGACATTAAGAGATATAATCCTGGTTGACAGGGTTTTTGAGAATATAAATGCCTGTGCTGAATGCAGACAGGAGGATGAAGATGCTGAGTGCAGTGAAGACTGCGAATATCTGAATCCGCCAAAGCCAGACATCTTCTTTTTCAATAAAGGATTTATAGACACAAATCAGGTCATACCATCACTGGATAGGCTTATAGATTATGGTGACATTGCGAGGAACATATTCAGCGAAAAGGAAGCAGAAAAAGTGATAAAAGAACTTCGAGGGGAGAGAAGGGCCCACCTTACTCTGATTGAATGCCAAAAATAGGATGCATAAACAATAACATTTATAAATAAATCTTCTAAAGAGATAATCGATGATAGAGCGTATACACTTTGGAGAACCACAGCTCAAACAGCTCAAAGAAGAGGGCTTCTTTCTCGCTGATATGCATTTTCACAGCAAATATTCAGACACATTCACAAGGCCAAAGACAATAGTCAAGTATGCTGCAAAAAAAGGTATTGGAGTTGCAATAACAGACCATAATCATATCAAAGGATATTTTGATGCAGTAAAAGAGAACAAGAATCACAATGTCCCGCTGATTCCAGGTATTGAGGTTTCTACAAAGCAAGGCCCGCATCTTCTTGTGTATTTCTACAGCCCAGGAGACATGAGATGCTTCTATGATAGATATGTCAAGAACAACAAGAGAAAGAATCCTTATATGGCATTGAACACAAGCGCAGAAGATATTGTGCAAGGAGCCAAGGAGAATAATGGCCTGGTCTCAGTAGCGCATCCAAGAGCAATAACAACATGGGACCTGCAGAGGAAAGTTGACAAGGGAGTGATAGAGAAAAGTGTGTTGGATGATATTCCCTGTGCTGAAGTCATCTGCGGACTCCTCATGAGAAAGATGAATCTTCGCGCTGTCAAGTGGGCAGAGGAGAGGAACATGGGAATCACCGGAGGAAGCGACGGCCATACACTCATAAAACTAGGCTCTGTTGTGACATACTCAAAAGTAGACAGCATCAACTCATTCCTTGACTCAATAAGAAATAAGAAGAGCTATGTTGCAGGCAAAGAGACAAAGAT
>JAHJCS010000119.1 GCA_018812465.1 Nanobdellota archaeon
GCAACAGTGGGATTTGTCACAGAACTCTACAAAGGCGGATTCAAGTGCAGGCTTAAGCTTCCTGTGTGCGCTGATGTTGACTCAAGAGTCACTATCTCAAGAAGAGTGGCCAATAGGTTCAGATTGATAGGTTATGGATTGATTAAGAAATGATTTATTGAAGAATACTTTGGTTCTTAAAAAAATAATAGATTTTATTATAATCATTTGGCATCTTGCCCCTTCTCTGGCTGGTTATAATGCTCAACATAGCCTTTTATCATACTATATATCTCATTACGGATTTGGTGAAGCTGCTGCACAAGCGCAAAGGTATCCTCTGCAAGGATTCCTTTCTCTGAAGGAACATTACCCTTCACCCTGCTAAGCCTCCAATTTATCTTGTGGTCAAGAGAATAGGCTTTGTCAAGCTTCCTGATAAGAGAGTAATATATATTTCTGTTATCATTGGCCTTTTCAGAAGAAGACTCCCCTTTGCTGTCCAGGTATTCTTTAGGGGCATGGATAAGAGATACATCTGGACTCATCAAAGCTGCTGATTTACCGTCTATAATGAATCCAAACTGGTACCTGTCATTCACTCCAGAGCTTTTTGTAGCTGCAAGAGCCAGGTCATATAGTTGTACTGCAATATCAGCTATAGTGTAGAATGAGAAATCATTTCTGCTAAGACCCTTATCATTATCTCTCTGATTTGCTTTTGATACAAACTGAGAGCCGCTTCCGTCAATACTGAGTACATCTCTTTTAAAAGGATCTTTGAATCTGTTTGTTAGACAGTGGTAAATCTGGACGCTTCCATCTCCATACTGGTTGTCAGCACCCATAACAATAAGATTCAGCTGCTCGTCTTTTACAAAGGTTATCTGTTCTCTGGCAATCTTTATGGCATCTCTTGATAGGTTAAGAGGATCTTCTGCATCAGAATCCTTGAGCTTATGAGCTATGTATTGTATTGCATCACCATTCCCAGTTCCTGTAATAAACATGTCACCAATCCTGAATAATTTCTGTGCATCTTCAGACTTTTCTACAGAAGATGATGCCTGGCTGTCTGACATTATGATGCCTACTTTCTCATAATGCCTTGGGTCTTTTACATATGCTTCAAGGCCTGGAAGAGCAGGCTGCTGTGGCTGGCCATTGCTTTGCAGATATCTGACTAGATCATCAGGAGTCTGGTTCTTTGCAAAAGCCATTATATTGGTCATTTTATATATGAATATGAATTACTGATATATAAATGTTTCTACACATAACTACTACTTAGTAGATAATAGATTATAATAATTATAATGTCCTAGAAACAAAAGAGATTATCAATACTGATTAAATGATTCATTCATTGCAACCTATCTTCTCCAGATCAATCTCATCAAACGACCTGACAACAATGCTCGCATCACCAAGCTTCTCAGCTTTATAGGTTGTTGTGATACCAATACATTTCATGCCTGCTCGCTTTGATGCTTCAATGCCTGTCGGAGAATCCTCAATCACAATGCACTTACCAGGTTCAGACCCCATGCTACTTGCTGCATGCAAGAAAAGATCAGGCTCTGGCTTTCCAACACCATTGACATCAGCAACAGAGAATATATTTCCTCCAAAAAGGCCGAATAAGTCCAGGTTCCTGTCAGCTATCTCCAGCAGTTCTTTGTCCATTGCTGTAGCGACACATACCTTAAACTTTTTGCTGACTGTTTCATGAAAATCTATGAATCCTGGAATGAACTTGAGCTCTGTCTTAAGAAGAATCTTCATTATTTCTATACGCTCTTTGGCAAGATCTTCAGAGCTGCCTTTAAGCCCAAACATGTCTTTTAAGACAGCTGTTGATTCTACAACAGACCTTCCTGTTAGATGATGTTTTATCTGATCGCGATCATAGGCAATTCCTCTTCTCCCAAGAAAAGTCTCTCCCTCCCGATCCCACAATGATTCAGTGTCTATTATGACACCTTCTGCATCAAATATTATGAGTTCCATAAACCAGAAATAAAGATTATTGTTTAAAAATCTATCTCTCTACAAACAGCCTGTGCTTGTCATCTCCCTGAAGCTCAAGCAATATCCTTTTTATTATGACCTTCCCAGGATCAGGCATAAGTTTCACTCTTGCCTTAAGATCAGCGAAGCTCTCAAAATCCTTGTCCTTCCTTGCCTCGATTATCTCCCACATATGCTTCTTGCCTAGGCCTGGGAGCAGCTCAAGCTGATGCATCCTGGTTGTCAATGGCTGAGCCTTGTTGAAGAAATCCACAAACCTCTTCTCGTTCTTGTCTACAAGATCCTTGATAACATGCTGCAGCTCTGAATTGGCTGTTGCAGTGAGCTTATCCATTGAAAGCTTGCCTGAAATGTGATGAATCTTCTCTCTCTTCTCATCCCCTATGTACACTTCTTCGTAGGGCTGCAGGAATACGCCTGGTTTTGGGACAAGCTCAAGCAGTGTGAAATACTCTTTGCCCAGAGCCTGGACTATAGGAGTCTTCTTATGGCTTGGCCTCTTGTCAAAATGATATCCATTCTGAAGGAAATCCAGCACAACAGCGCGCTGTTCCTTTGCTTTTCTTTCCTGCTGTTCCATCATAATAAAATTCTCCCTTACTCAGCTGGTTCTTCTGAGCTTTCTTCAGCTTCTTCTTTCTCTTCAGTTGTGGGCTTCTTCTTTGCCTTTGCCTTTTTTGGCTTCTCTTTAGTTGGCTTCTCTTTAGCTGCTTTCTCCTCAGCTTCCTTGATCTCCTCAGCAGCTGCCTCTGCTTTCTCTGATTCGGCTTTATTCTCTTCCTCTTTCCTTATCTTGTCCAAAGCAGCTTCCTGCTTCTTGACCTCTTTCTTGCTCATCTCAATATAAGGAAGAACTATATCAACTATCTTCTTCAGATTATCATTTGTGATAGTTATAGGATAAGCGCTCAAAACAATCTTTGCCTCTTCAACAGAGGATGGAAGGATATCCACAATCTTGGAGATATGCTCTGGCTTAAACCTTGGTATGTTCAGTTTCTCAATCTTCCCGTATAATTCTTTTGCCTGAGCCTGGCTAAGCCCAACAAATAGGTTAAGGTAATCCTCTGTCTTCTGGGCCCTGAAGTTAAGCTCTGAATCTCTTGATCTTATCTTCTTCAGTTCCTCTTTTAGTTCAGCCATTGTGATAGGTGTTTCAGATATAGTCTTTGCCATTTTCTACCTCCCAGAATATTATAAACGTCTCAGATGCACAGGATGGATTGTTATAACCTTATCCTTCTTAATATCTTTGATGAGAACTTCATAACACCTTCCTTTTTTTCCTTGGATTGTCCCAGACCTGCCATGAAACCTAGGAAAATACATTCCACCATGTACAGAAGGCTCTGCCTTAAGCAAAACTCTTTCTCCTTCCTTGAATTCCTGGAAGAATCGTGTAATGCTGACTTTACCTTTCTGCCTAAAGCCCTTTCTGAGCTTGCTTCTTGTTCCTCGTCTAAATCCGCCTTTCTTCTTCATTTTCGGCCCCCTTATTAAAGTCTAATCAGTATATAAAACCCAATATTTATACTATTATAAAAAGCTTTCTTTTGGGTAGGTGGGATATAGAAAAGAAGTAAACATTTATAAAGGTATATATCAGGGTAACACCAGAGGCGTATTATGGTACTGGATAAGCTTAGCAGTTCATTGAAGGAAACCCTCCAGAAAGTAGCTAAAGCTGTATTTGTGGATGAAAAACTCGTAAATGAGCTTGTAAAAGATATCCAGAAGGCGCTCCTGCAGTCTGATGTCAATGTCAGGATGGTCTTTGAGCTCACAAAAGCCATCAAAGAAAGATTTCTGAAAGAAGAGGCTCCTGGAGCAATAAGCAAGAAGGAATGGCTCATCAAAATAGTATATGAAGAGCTTGTCAGATTCCTGGGCGAAGAGCAGGGCAAGATAGAAATAGACCCTAAGAAGAAACCATTCAAAATTATGATGGTTGGCCTTTTTGGTAATGGTAAGACAACCACAATAGGGAAGCTCGCGAGATTCTATGCAAAGAGAGGTTATAAGGTTGCCACAATAGGCCTGGATGTCCACAGGCCAGCTGCTCCTGACCAGCTTGAGCAGATATCAAAGAGCGTGAATGTCGCCTGTTTTGTGGACAAGAAAGAGAAGAAAGCAATTAAGATCTATGAGAAATTTGAGAAAGAGCTGTCAAAGTTTGATATTGTCCTTGTTGACACAGCAGGAAGGGATGCGCTCTCAGATGACCTCATCAAAGAGCTTAATGACATAAACAAGAAAATAAAACCTCATGAGAAACTTCTTGTCATAGGCGCAGATGTAGGCCAGACAGCAGAATCCCAGGCAGCAAAGCTCCATGAGGCATGCGGAGTCACTGGAGTCATAATAACAAAGCTTGACGGCACTGCAAAAGGAGGAGGCGCGCTTGCTGCATGCGCTGTCACAGGAGCAAAAGTCAAGTTCATAGGAGTTGGAGAGAAGCCAGAGGATCTTGAGGAATTCAAGCCAAAGAACTTTGTCGGAAGGATGCTTGGCATGGGCGACCTTGAGGCATTGCTTGAGAAAGCCAAAGATGCCATGACAACAGAAGAAGCAGAAGACCTAGGTCAGAAGTTCCTAAAAGGAGAGTTCAATCTCATTGATATGTATCAGCAGATGGAGGCAATGAGCAAGATGGGGCCATTGTCAAAGGTCATGGAGATGATTCCAGGGATGGGGCAGCTCAAACTTCCTAAGGAGATGCTTGCAGGCCAGGAAGGAAAGCTTAAGAAATGGAAATATGCCATGAACAGCATGACAAGAGAGGAGCTTGAGGATCCTGAGACAATATCAGGAACAAGGATTGAGAGGATTGCAAGAGGAGCCGGAGTCTCTACAGCAGATGTGAGGGATCTTGTGAAGCAGTACAGGCAGAGCAAGAAGCTTGTGAAGATGATGAAAGGCGGCTCAATGAAGGATATGGGCAAGATGATGCAGAAGTTTCAAGGAATGAAAGGCATGAATTTTAAATGAATTCTTCGGTGGGTTAAAACGAAGTCTTATACCCACTTTGCGATTGCGTCCGAGGGGAGCCTAACCCGCTCCAGGGCATGGGCGGAATGAAGTTCAAATAATTATTATAGTTTCTTTGTATCAATTAACCTCTTAGAAATAGGTATCAAGCATGATAATCTTTCATAAGATATTCAGGGGGTTGTCTATCCAAAATATCATTTTCTAGTCTCACTGGTTTTGGCACGGGAAAATAGTGGCCTTTGAGATAAGCAAGTCCCAAGACATCTTGTTCAAACCACCAGCTGTCAGGATGGCTTCTGACAGGAATCCACTGGGAGATTATCTTTCCAATAGGGTCTGGATGCATAACATAACCCTCTGAAAGAGATAATCTCACTACTGATCTGTTCTGTTCATCATAAAGAGGCATCATAAAAGCTTTCCTGATAAGATTGAAATCTACTCCTTCCGAGGTTATTTTAGCAAGCTCTTCATCCTGTTTTAGACTCTCCTGTTCAAGAAATCCATGACACAAAACTTTGTCGGGGGCGACATTTGTTATTTTATCATCCTCTTTTTATCTTGATGATATTGGGATTAAAGGATTATCATCTGCAGCCTGACTTGATTATCACAGGCAGCTTCTTGTTCAGACATGACATAGCCTCAAGTCCCTGCAGCAAGACAGGCGTTGCCTCTATCTTGGTTATCTCGCCGTATTGGTTCTCAAGCGAGTCAAAGTCAAGAGTGAATGTCTTCTCCTCTTTTGTGTAGAAAGGCTCATCCTGGTAGGAGTATCCCATAAGCTCATCCTCATAATAGAGGTAAAACACCATTGTGAGATTTGTATAGCCTGCATTCTTTATTGTTATATTGATGTCTCCATTCTTGACTATCTTACAGCTCCTTAATCCCAGAAGCACCTGTTCTGGGCACATCTTCTTCACAATATTCTCTGGATTTATGTAAACCAAAGATTCGTCCTGTATGGTTAATGGGGTCTCTTTCTCTTCTGATGGCTCTGCCTGGATTATCTCTTCTGTCTGCTGCTCAACAATCTGAGTGATGTTTGTGTCAGGCACATAATCAAGATTCTCATACTCAGGAGTAAGATTCATTGTCTGGACTTCAGTGCATGAGGTTAAGAATATGAGAATGATCATTATTGAAATGGGTACAAATATTCCTATCTCGCTTTTTCTCATCAATTCTCTCATCAGTATACACCTATAATACTACAGCTATCATTATGCCTATTATGAAACCAACTACTATTCCAACAGCAAAGTCATTCACGCCAAGATTCATGAAATCATCTTTAAGAAGTGCGTGCTGGCTTGATCTTCTCTCCAAGGAAGTCACTCTCTTCCTGATCTCGCTTACCATCTTGTTCTTTGATTCAATCTTCTTAAGCTTGTCTGCAAGCTCTGAGTCTCCAATCGCTTCACTCACCCAGCTGCTGAAATCATTCTTTGTGCTGCTGACATGATGCTGAAATGTCCTGTCAGCCATTATCTCAAGAGCTTCTGCAAGCTCCTTAAGGTTCTTTATGTTTGTGCCCATATAAAGCCTGAAGTGATGTTCACTTGAAACATCATCCAAGATTTTAAGAGCCTTATCTGGTGTCAAAAAAGACATTTTCTCACCCCTTGTGCTTCGCTCTTCTCTTGAGGAAGCTTATTATCTCATCTCTTGCGCCGATCCTGTTCTTTCCGCATATATTCATTGATAGGTCAGGCTCTTCAATGATATCCCTTATCCAGTTGCTGAAATCATTCTTATGATTGTTCGCATGAGAATGGAAAAGATCATCTGCCATTGAATCTAATGCATTGATGAGGTCAGTTAAGTTCCTGAGTATTGTGCCATCCTCTAGATAGAAAACAAACTGCTCTGGAACAGGCTCTATCACATATCTGACCTTTCGTACATGGACAGCTGGCCTTTTTATTGAAAGCGCAGATGACCTGCTTTTCTTTGCCTGCTTTGGTTTTGAGGCTTTTTTGCCTGCAATTGATTTCTTAGTCTTCTTTTTTGGCATTTTACCACCCTTTTTTATTGATCCGATATTATCCAGTTCCTGGCTATAGAACTGCTTAGGTATTTATTAATTTTGCTCGGATTTAAGGTATTTACCCTTAGCATCAGGTCATTCAGTACATTCATGAAGGTTATGAAACCATCATAAGGGCTGTCATAAGGATTGAAATACTTATGCACATCACCATCAGAGAAATATTTTGTGGACATATAATAGAAATGATCGCTTGTCTGAAGCTTTCTCCAGGTGTCTATCAGCTCCTTGTTCCCGGTTTCCATGACTGACCTCTCAAGCTGGTAAAGCCTGCTTATGGCTGAATTCTGCATCTTATTGCCCAGCCATGCGCTGAGATCGCGCTCAAGATCAGCCCAGGACAGCACATGAGGTATGTCAAGCTCGCCTACAGGTTCCTGTTTTGCAGCCTCAGATGGAGTCACAAAACCATTGTCAGGATGCTTCAGCACTTCATAAGGGAATGCTTTCATGAAATCAAATATGCCTGTGTCAGCCCACTGGTGCTCTCCAAATGTCTCATAGTCCATGAAGAGGTTTATGTTTGTTCCATTTCCATTCACTGAATTAAGCCACTTGCAGTATTTCTCTGCTGTCAAAGGCCATTCATTCCATCCTTTGTTGCTGAACCTGAAAGCAACATCATCGCTCAGCCGGTAATTCTTTAGAAGAAGCTTTATCTTGCTTGTGCCATAAGGCCTGTAGACAAAATTAGGGCTTCTCCACTGCAGATAATTATCCCATCCTTCTGCAATCATTGCCTTGTAGCCAAGCTTCTCAACAAAAGCTGCCATCTCATTGTTGTAGATGAGCTCTGTGTTCCTAAAAACAGTAGGTTTTGCCTTGAAATGTTTCTTCATGAGAGCCATATGCATCTCTATCTGATCCTTGAACTCCTGTTTTGAGTAGAGGTAAGATAATGAATGGTAGTAGGTCTCTGAAAGGAACTCCACTTTTCCGGTTGCAGCAAGATCTTTGAAGCTCTGCAGCACTTCAGGACAATACTTCTCAAATTGTTCAATTGCAGTGCCAGTTATAGAGAAAGCTACCTTGAATCCATCTATATTCTTCAGGTGATCAAGCAGGAGCCTGTTCATAGGAAGATAGCATTTCTCAGCTACCTTAAGCATTGTCTGGATATTCTTCTTTGAATCAAAATACTCATTGTTCTTGCCTATCTCAAATACAGAATAATTCCTCAGCCTGAATGGCTGATGCACCTGAAAGTAAAGGCATATGTTCACCATTGTGTTCCTCCGATCATCTGATTATAGATATCTATACATTTTGCAGCAGGCTCTTCCCAGCTGAATTTCCTGACTTCTCTTGCACCCATATCTCTCAGCTCTTCCTTGAGCTCTGAGTAATGCAGTACATTTATCATCTTGCTTGCCATATCATCGATGTCCCAGAAATCCACTTTCAGCGCATTGGCCAGCACTTCAGAGACTCCACTCTGCCTTGATATCATGACTGGAACACTGTTCCTCAATGCCTCAAGAGGGGTTATGCCGAATGGCTCGCTCACAGAAGGCATGACATAGAGGTCTGCCATCTGGTATGCTCTGTCAACATCATCTCCTTTAAGGAATCCTGCAAAGAGCATCTTGTCTGCGATTCCCAGTTCTGCTGCCTTCTCTATCATGAACGGTTCCATATCACCTGATCCAGCCATCACAAATTTCACATCAGGATAGACATCAAGAACTCTCTTTGCTGCGTACATAAAATAATCAGGGCCTTTCTGCAGGGTAAGCCTTCCAAGGAAGAGGACAATCTTGCCGTGCTTGGCAATGCTGCTATTGAAATCACTGTCTTTGAACTCAACTGCATTGTGGACAACATCTATCTTTGCTGGATCAATGCCATAATTATTGACTACCATGTTCTTTGTGTAATTGCTGACAGTTATGATCCTGTCAGCTTTGGTCATTCCTTCTTTTTCTATGTTATAGACATACTGATTGATATTATTTCCGCCTGTCCTGTCAAATTCAGTTGCATGCACATGCACCACAAGAGGCTTTTTGCTCAATTGTTTTGCCTTTATTCCTGCCTTGAAAGTCAGCCAGTCATGAGCATGTATGACATCAAAACGTTCGTGCTTGGAGATTATCTTGGCTCTCTCTGAAAAAAGATGCACTTCATGGAAAAGATTCTTTCCATAAAGCCTGGCAGGACCTGGCTCTTTTGCATGGAGCATTATCTCCTCTTTCCTCTGCTTGTATTCCTCGCAAGTCATGTAAGGTGACATCAGGCCAGGTATTGTCGTTATCTTGATGTTCTTCATAGCATCATTGGCTGAGACAAGCTTGATTCTGGATGATTGTGAGTCAGGTGTCTTTGGAGCTACAAATGTAACTTCCTGTCCTTTCTTAGCAAGGCCTTTCACCAGACCTTCACATGCAGTTCCCAGCCCTCCTGAAGCATAAGGCGGAAATTCCCAGCCGAACATAAGCACCCTCATCAGCCTATCCTCACCTCCCCATTCTGCTCAAACTTCTTCTCCTTAGAATTGCCTTGCACAACAGCAAGACCTTTATCTGTGATCTCAAAAATCCTTACGAATCTGCTTGAGAAAACCTCTCTTGCAAGGCCTTTGCCCACAAGATAAGTGAGATGATTGTCAACAGTCTTCCAGTTTATTCCTGTTTCAGAAGAGAGC
>JAHJCS010000120.1 GCA_018812465.1 Nanobdellota archaeon
AAGAAGAGATCATCAAGATGCTCTACAATTTCCCGAACATAGTGATGAGCGCAGCAGATCATCTCAGGCCCCATATCCTGACAAATTATCTGATAAGCCTGTGCCAGAGCTTCAACAGGTTCTACCAGAATGTGCAGGTCCTGAATGCAGAGGATGAAGGCACAAAGAAAGCAAGGCTGGTCCTGATAAATGGAGTAAATCAGGTCATTGCAAATGGCCTGGATCTTCTTGGAATAGAATATGTAGAAAGAATGTGATGATTAGTTACGCTTTTCTGACAATTTATCTGCACTTTATTGAGATAAAGAAGGTGCAAACTTTTCCTCGCTCCGCCTGATCAGGATGCACTCCAGAAGTGGCGGAGTGAGGCAGCAATGCCTTGCTTGTTGACTCAGAAAGGCAGAACATACCAACCTGGCCAGATCAAGTTGCTGCGAAAACAGGCCAGGCGAGGATGATTATACATATTGTTATCATCAATAAATGTATTATAGGATTCTCATCCGAAAGGCTTAAATATCACCTTTATGCGAGAAATCCACTCAGCAGATTGAGTGCAATTCAAAGAATTCGCGTCAGTCGGTTAAATATATAAATGAAAGGCAATTACTTTGCCTCAGGCCCCAGCATGAGAACAAAAGAGGATGCAAAAGAGGAGATAGAAGGCAAGATAAAGAAAAGTCTCAGATTCTCTATAATTGACGGCGCTTTCTATTCAGCCATGGTCGGCTTTGGAGAGTCATTCTTCACAGCTTTTGCCATATTCCTTCAGGCCACAAACCTGCAGATAGGATTGATTGGATCCCTTCCTCTTGCTCTTGGATCAATATCCCAGCTTTATTCTAACAGACTTATCAAGTGGTTTAGATCAAGAAGGAGATTTGTCTACATAACAGCTCTTCTTGAAGGGCTGATGTATATCCCTATTGCGCTTGTCTTCTTCTTTGGAGAGATGAGGGTGTTCCATCTCATAGTATTTGTCAGCATCTACTGGGTATTTGGCATGATAGCCAGCGCAGCATGGAACAGCTGGATAGGTGACCTTGTCAAAGAGAATGAGAGAGGAAGGTATTTTGGAATCAGGAATAAGATAGCAGGAATGACTTCATTCTTTGCTTTCCTGTTTGGAGGTTATGTGCTCCAGAGATTCACTGATGGAATAATGACTCAGTATATCGGGTTTGTGATAATATTTGCCCTTGCTCTCATATCCCGAGTGATGTCATTTGTGTACCTGACAAAGAAATACGAGCCAGAGTATGTGCAGGTCAAAGAAGCGGAGTTCACATTCATTGATTTCCTGAAACAGGCAAGATTCAGGAATTACGGGCTTCTTGTGCTTTATCTATGCCTGATGAACTTCTCTATTTATGTTGCCGGGCCTTTCTTTGCAGCATACATGCTTTATGACCTCAAGTTCAGCTACATGACATTCACTCTGATAAGTGCTATAGCAATAATTGTGAAGTATGTCTCAATGCCTGTATGGGGAAAAGTATCAGATATCTATGGAACAAGAAAAGTGCTGACCTTGTCAGGATTTCTTATGCCTATTGTGCCTCTTATGTGGTTCTTCTCAAGCAATGCCTGGCATCTTGTGCCTGTGCAGATATACAGTGGTTTTGTGTGGGCTGGATTTGAGATAACCTCATTCAATTTTATGTTTGACACAACAACCCATGAGAAAAGGGCAACATGTGTCTCTTATTATAATGCCCTCAACGGTGGTGCGATAATCGCAGGAGCTCTCATAGGGACCCTGATTGTCAAATATAATAATATGTTCTGGTCAAAATACCTTCTTGTATTCCTTGTGAGCTTTGCCCTAAGATATGTGGCTTCATTCATATTCCTTGCCAAGCTAAAAGAGGTAAGGCATGTACAGAAGACATCCTATGAAGATGTATTCTTCAGAGTCATCACATCTATGCCGACAATGGGTATCGTGCATAGGATTGTCACTTTCAGGAAGAAAGGCAGAGGCAGCTGATAATGAAGTCTATGAAAGGATTCATCACACTGAATGATATGTACAATGACCTCAAAAGCAGGGGCCTGAAGACCTTTATTGACAGGCTTTCATTCATGCATATCCTGCTGATATGGGTCTTTGTTGTCCTGTGCTTTGGCATGGCGTATTATTTCTTCTCAGGAGCATCCTCTCATCTGATTTATACTGCTGATAAAAGTGATGTTGGCGACATCTCTGATTCTATCTATTTCAGCTTTGTGACAGCCACTACAACAGGTTTTGGTGATATACTTCCATCAGGTTCATTCAAAGTGATTGTGATATTTGAGGTGCTTGCAGGACTTCTGCTTCTTGCATTGGTCACATCAAAGCTTGTGTCCATAAAACAGGATGTGATATTGACAGAGATATATGAGATATCTTTCAATGAGAAGATGAACAGGATGAGGTCTTCTTTGCTTCTTTTCAGGCAGAACTTAAGCAGGGTCATCAGCAATATTGACAGCGGAAACATAAGGAAAAGAGAGCTTAGCGACCTTTATATCCCTTTATCCTCATTTGATGATATCCTCAATGAGATATTATCCCTGTTCACCAACTCAGGCAAGAATCATTTCACAAAAAAAGTGGATTCTCTCAATGCTGAGCTGATACTAAACAGCATTGTCCATTCTCTGGACAAGCTAAGCGAGCTGATATCTTTTATGAACAACAGAAAGCTTGAATGGAAAAGGGAGGTAACAGCTAACCTGATAACTAAGTGTATAACTATCACTGATAAGATATTTGAGAAGATAGCTTCTTCAAAGAGTGTGCCTGAGAAGACAATGTCTGATATTAAGGTGCGCAAGAGTAAGATAATTGAGAGCCTTCAGGCAGGTTTAATCGCTGGAAAAGATAAGATCACTTCAAAATCACAGAAAGACCTCAAGGGTTTCATTGAGATAAT
>JAHJCS010000121.1 GCA_018812465.1 Nanobdellota archaeon
AGTTTGTCATTACCTTCTTTCATTTGTACGTACAGATACGCTTATGGACGTTTATATACATATTGTATACGTATTTAGTGGTAGGAATACGTTTTAATTTATAAATGTTTTGTAGATTAGTATACATAATAGTACCAAAAACATATATCAACAGATGAACAAAAAATAAACAAAATATTTGAGAAGAAGAACAAAAGACTTGAGAAAATAGAGAAGAAGTGATTATGAAAAATATCAATGATCAAAATGCATAGACCCAGTATTGAAGATATGACACAAAGAAATCAGCCAGTAGTTCCAATATTGCTGAACACTTCCTGCTCTGGATACACAAGAACACCATTATCAGTAATCTGCATTGCCACAATCTTCTTGTGATGCTTGGTGCCCCTCAGCTTGAGGACCTCAAGGGCGTACTCTCTCACATTACCTCTCTTGATTGAGTAGAACACGATTACTCCATCTGCCAGGAATTCCTCAACACCAGTGGTGCTGAATATCGTCGGAACCTGTTCTGTCTCTGTGATAAGAAAAGCAGTAGCGCCGATATTCTCAAAGAACCTGAAAAGCTGCTCAATGTACACTCTGTAGGACTCTTCCTTGCCTGTGAATGCAGAGGCGATAGCTGTGAGCGAATCAACAACAACAAACTCAGGCCTGAATCCTTTAGGAAGTATGACTGGATCAACATCAATGAGAAGCTCTCCTTTTGCTTTCATGAGCAGAGCATCAACAGACCTGGTTATGTCAAAAGGATTGAATCTCTGTATCTTGAGCGTGCCTTTCTTTATCAGAGCCTCTGGATCCCAGCCAAAATCCTCCATGTGCTGTTTCAGCTTTGTATCAGATTCCTCAAAGCTCATATAGAGGCATTTCTCGCCGTGTTTTGCATGAAAATTAAGTATCTGAAGGCAGGCTATTGTCTTGCCGCTTCCAGCTCCGCCTGCAATCAAAAGAGTGGTGCCTCTAGGTATTCCATTCTCAATAAGAGCATCAATTCCTTCTATGCCTGTCTGGACATATTCCTTGCTTATCTTCCTGTCACGTGTCTTTGCGCCTTTTAGCACCTGGCCTATCGCAGCCCTCTGCTTCTCTAGATCCTCAAGTTCATCAGCCACACCGCCGCTCCTCAGCTCAGAGAATATCTTTTTTCTTAAAGCAGAAACATCAAACTTGGATTTTTTGGATTTCTTAGAGTTATTAGAATTATTGGACTTCTTTCCATTCTTACCGCCATTATTGGCAGGCGCTTTCTTGAGATGAGTCTCTTTTATCTCAGTAACCTTGACAGCAGGAGCACTCTCTGGATTGGTTGTTGCTTTTTTAGGAAAAAAGACCATCTTTCCTTTGGTAATCTTTGCTTTCAGCTTGTTCTTTTTCTTGAGTTCTTTAAGAGCTTTCATGATTACAGAAGAAGGAATGCCAGTCCTTTTGGAGATGTCTAAAGAACTAAGTCCTGAAGGATTGCTCTGTAATACATCCAGAACTCTGATAGAGGTCTTATCTTCACTCTCCCTCTTTTTTTTACCGGCTTTTTTGCCAGCTTTCTTACCTGCTTTTTTACCAGCCATAAGTATAAACACAATACCTGATTGTATATGATTAAGTTTACTTATATATAAATGTTTTTGAACATAATAGGATCTTGATATGATTCAGTTGCAGAATCTTGTTAACTGATCATGCTTTGGATTGTCTTTACAAGCTCTTTTATCTCAAAAGGCTTTGGAAGGCACCTTGCTGAAGGGTCTATGTTCCTGAAGAACTCGCACCCATTGCCAAGCACAGTCACTACAAGCACCTTAAGGTTCTTGAACTTTTTCATCTCTTTTATCCTCTCATAGAACTGCTCTCCGCTCTCTACTGGAAGGATTATATCCAATATCATGAGATCGAATGTCTTCTTGCTCATCTGGTTCATTGCCTTCTTTGTGGTGTCAGTCATTGTCAGCTCATACCTGTCTCCTAGGATATCCTGGTATATCCGGGTTATCTCAGGATCATCCTCAACAATCAGAATACTCTTCTTGTTTGTTTTCATATTGCTTAT
>JAHJCS010000122.1 GCA_018812465.1 Nanobdellota archaeon
GATCAAAAGCTCCAGAGCTTGATTCATCCAGAAGAAGACTCTGACCTAACAAACCATTTGATGATAAAGAAGGTTCGCCTGAGACAAATTCTGGATTACCTGCTGAATAATCAGCAGAAAGAGTATTGAAATGATGCAGAAAACTTATACTGGGGTCTGCTTCAATCTCAGATGGAGGGATTAATGCGCTCCACACAATATGACTCACATTGTTCAGGTCTATAGCCACATCAGGCTGGATAGAATCCCTTATTGAAGAACCACTCAGCACCTGGACACCGCCCTGAATCTGATTGTTCACAAGAGTCTGCTTAGACCATTCCCCATTGCAATAGCAGTTGTAGAAAATATCCTTGTCAGGCCCATTCTGGACTGTTGAATTGCTGGCTCCTATCTTAGCCCCAATATTAGTGCTGTCAGACCATACTGCATGTATGACCCCTGAGGAATCAACATCAAAAGATGGATCAGTTGAATCAGATGAGCTTTCTCTGCTGACAGTCTCCTGAAGGAGGACAGATGCTCCACTAACACAGAAAACGCAGAGAGAAGTCAGTAGAATAAGGATTAGGTATAGTCTCAATGCTTTCCTGATATTACTCAAATTCAACACACCCTTTTTTAGATTCACTGCTAGCTTGTACAGAGCCATATTCCAAGGCAATCATAAAAGGTCTTAAAATATTAAATGCTCTGCGCTAGTGAGCCTGAAAGAGGCCAATCTTTCAATTGCGCGCTGATCAACCCCTCTCAATCCCCTTTTAAGCTTCATATAGGAGCTCTATATATAAAATTTGTGATTTTTTGTATATGTAAAAATGTCTTTTATTGTATAAAGATTTAAATAATCCACAATGATTCTTTTAGGGTAAGTTGGATAAAAAAAAGAGTTATGATATGATTGTCATCGGCGCAGGGCCAGCAGGCTCAGAGATAGCTTACAGACTTGCCAGGCAGAAATTCAATGTCCTTGTTCTTGAGAAAGCCAGGTTTGACAGGGAAAAACCATGCGGAGGAGGAATCCAGTTAAAGGAGCTTCTTGAGTTCAGCAGGCTTCCTCCAGAGATTGTTGAGAGGAAAATAAGGAATGTGAGAATTGTATCACCTCAGAACAACATGCTTGAAGCAGGAATAAAAAACAGATCATTCTTTGCTGCGACAGTTAAAAGGAGTGTTTATGACAGTTATCTGCAGAAAAGAGCAGAGAGAGCAGGAGCTGATTTCCTTGAGAATAAGAAAGTCAAGAAAGTGATACAAAGACATGGCAAGGTTTTTGTGTATTCTGGAAATAAAATGTACACTGCCAGGCTTGTGATTGATGCCAGCGGAGCATCATCTGGGGTAGCAAAGATGCTTGGGATTGACCAGCATGCTCCAGAGGTCTGCGCAACATACCACATGTGGCTTAAGGTAAAGGATATTGACAAGAGATTCAGGGATTCTATAGAACTTTATTTCATGAAGGACAATCCAAGAGGATATGCATGGATATTTCCAAAGAAGGATATTGTCTCTGTAGGCATCGGCTCAGTTGAGAAAGTCAATCTTGTGAAGATGCTCAATCATTTTATAAGAACGCATCCAGTCGCAAAGAAGAAGTTTAGAGGATTTAAGATAATAAAGAAAGGTGGAGGACTTATTCCTCTTGGACTTCTTCCAAGATTATATTCAACATCAGCAGTTGTGATCGGTGATGCTGGCGGATTCGCCAATATCATCCATGGAGGAGGCATCTATCAGGCAAGGAAATCAGCTGTCATCGCTGCAAAGCACTGCATAAGATTCTTAAGGACGGAAAACCAGAAAGCACTTGCGCAGTATGATAATGAGGCGCGGGATTTCTTCAATGATTATGAGATAAAGTGGGACAAGAAGATAAGGAACATCCTCTGGAATGAAAAGACAATTGAGCTTCTTATTGAAAAAGGAAAGAAGGATGACAGGATAAAAGAGGCTCTTGGAATTGTGCTCACATCAGCCAGGTCGCACAAGAGAGCGTATGAGATCATGGAGAATAAGATGCTTGAGATGATCTATTCAGAGCTAGGCAATAAAGCAGGCATGCACCATAGAGCCATGAACTCCCATCTCAGGAGAATATTCAGGAAGACAGCAAATATACACAAACATGCGAATGATGTGCTTCTCAATGACAAAGCAAAGAGATTAAGAGCAACACTTGGAATGCTTGCTGCTGAGATGTTCAAAGGAAATCCTCAAAGGGCTCTTGAATTCTCCATTATCTATGAGATATTCCACACAGCATCATTGATACATGATGATATAATTGATGAATCAGAGATGAGGAGAGGAAGGCAGACCCTGCACAAGAGGTGCGGGCTTGCAAAAGCCATAATTGTAGGAGACCTTATGCTCACAAAATGCTTTTCATTGATATCCAGATATTCTCATCATAATTCAATATCAAAAAGACAGGTCCTTGAACTCCTGGATACAGTAGGTGATTCTGGAGAGAACTGCTGCATAGGTGAAGAAGAAGATATTTGCATGGCAGAGAAAAAACAGTACAATAATATCGAACAGTACCTGAATATGATTGCCCTAAAGACTGGTTCACTCATTGAAGGATGCGTCAAAGGAGGAGCTATTATTGCAGGAGCTTCAAAAAAAAGAATCCATACTATCGGAAGCTTTGGGAGGAATCTTGGAGTGGCATTCCAGATAATAGATGATTCACTTGACCTTCTTGGAGGAAAGAGCGCAAACAAATCAGTGATGAATGATCTTAGGCAGGGCAAGGCAACACCTATGCTGATTCATGCTCTCAAGAACTCTGGTTTCAACGACAGAAAGATATTAAGGAACGCAACAGGAAACAAGAATATAACACCACAGATGGCTGAAGAAGTTATTGTGATTTATAGGAAGATTGGAGCTATTGAATACTCCCAGAGACTGAGCAAAGAATATATCAAAAGAGCAAGGGATGATCTGATGCTGCTTCCAAAGTGCAAGGCCCGGCAGAAGTTCAGCGAGATAGTGGATGTGCTTGAGTACTGGAGCCTGCTGGCAGAATGAAAGATAAATTAAGATAGATATTTCTTATTCTTGAAATGTATATTCTCACTGATTTTTAGATAATAAAATTATTCTGATGTCGGCAGCAACAAGTTAATATGGATATAACTTTTTGAATATTAACACCACTCTCCTGACAACAGGGAGATAATTATTCTTTTTGTCGGCGGTGATGATTATGGCAGCTGACGGCCACACTCACTACGTTCGTGTGTCCTACTCGCCACCCCGGCACGGCATTACTCCATGCACACGTAGATTAGTGAGGGAAACAGGAAATCTGCGATTTCCTTAGTTCAAAAATGACTTTTTGAACTTTCGCTACGCTCAATCCCTCTCCATGTGCTGGGTTCTTCTATGGGCTGAGCATAGCGAATGCCCATCTTGCGCTTGCGCGTAAACTGAGCGTAACCGGTTTGGGGCAACCCCCGGCTCGCCAGCGCCATCATCACCGCATTGTCTGCGTCAGGGCGGTGTTGAGGAGAAGCCTCACCTTTTCCATATCCTTTAGTTGTACTATGAAGGAAAAGGCGAGGAAAAGTAAGCACTATCTTATTACCTGTCTGGTGCGTTCATCTTTGGGTGTTGGTCAATCAAAAATATCTGGCAGTTAATTTTATAAAATACTGATGTTTATATACTTAAAATGCCTGAAATAACTGAAGAACAGCTCAAGAACATGACTCCTGAGCAGATTGCAGAGATGCAGAAGCAGAACTGCATATTCTGCCATATTGTCTCAGGCAAAGTGGCTTCTAAGAAGGTCTATGAAGATGACAAAGTGACTGTTATTCTTGATATCAATCCAGCCAACCCAGGACATTCAGTCATAATACCAAAAGAGCATTATGCGATAATGCCTCAGATCCCTGAAGATATCCTTGGCCATATATTCATGGTAGCTAAAGGAATTTCCCATGCCTGCCTTAAGGCTTTCAAGGCCCAGGGAACAAACATCTTCATCGCAAATGGAGTTGTAGCAGGACAGAGAGCCCAGCATTTCATGGTGCATGTTATCCCAAGAAAAGAGAATGATGGGATAAAGATCTTCCAGATACCTCATAAAGATGTGAGTGAAGACCAGCTGGCCAAACTCAGCAGCATACTGAAAGCTAAAGTTAACCAGATGATGGGGATAAAAGAGGAAGTCCTTGACCTGGACAATATTAAGAAGCCTGAGATAAAAAAAGAAGAAGAGCCAACAGAGGCTCCTGAAGAAGGCAAAGAAGAACCTCAAGAAGAGAATAAAGAAGAAGATGTAAAAACCCTGCTTGGAGGAAAAGAAGAGCCTGAAGAAGAGAAAGTGCCGGAAACAGAGAAGGAAGAAGAGATAGACATTGACAAAATAGCTGAACTGTTCAAATGATGAGGACAATATGAAGAACGACTGTGTATACTGCCAGATGATCGCAGACAAGGAGAAAGAGAAGATATATGAGGATGAGAAAGTAGTTGTCGTTCTTGATGACAAACCAGCAGGCCCTGGCCATCTGCTTGTCATGCCTAAACAACATTACCCTATCATGGAGCAGGTGCCTGATTTCATAATGAGCCATGCTTTCACAATAGCCAACAAGATGTCAATAGCATTGTTTGAGTCATTGAATGCTCAGGGAACAAATATAGTTGTCAACAATGGCCTTGCAGGAGGCCAGGAGTCAGCGCATTTCATGATAAATGTCATCGCAAGAAGAGAAGGGGATGGGATGAACTTCCAGTGGGTTCCAAGGCAGCTCAGCGAGGAGGAGATGTCAACTATTGAGCTTCAGATGAAAGAGCAGACAAAGACAATCGGAGAGTTCCAGAGTGAGAAAGCCAAGCCGATTGAGATGGAGACCAAGGTCAGAAGGATACCTGCAGGCTCAGAAGACAGAGAGAACTACCTAGTGAAAAGGTTCATTAAGATACCTTGATTTAGGAGCCTGCATCTTATACATAAATAATCCAGGTTTACAGGATATTATTGCTCTGCTTATAAGCTGCCCTGAAGATATTCTGCTCTTCTTGGAGTATCTTTGATCTTTATGGAATTCTTACGGAAGAAATAAGTGAAGACAGATAAAAGCAGACCCCTCATCAGATGCATGTTGACTAAGATATGTAAAACAGGAAGTTTAACAGAAAGTTTTATATATTTGCTGTGTTTCCTGGGGTTGTATGAATATATTGCCATAAAATTCACCAGGCATGCGCTAAACAGTCTTTCAAAGCGATGCTGCAAGTTTGGCATCAATATTGAGGAAGCAGAAGATAAAGTTAAAAGGACTATAAAATATGGAAAGTCCTATAGAGTGAGACGAAAATATGGGTACTCGCTGGTTTATTACCATTACTTCAATGAGGGGCTTTCGTTTTATGTCCCGTGTAAGATGAGAATAAAGAGCGGTTGCAAGAGTTTTGAGGTCAAGACTGTGATAATAAAATGGGGAAGAAGATAAGAAAAAAACTGACAAAAGATGAGATTGAAAGGCTCTGTTTTGAATGCGACATGCCTTGCGAGGTAGTCACAACAAAAATGAGGGGCATTAAAGTAGAGGCATATAGGTGCCCTAAATGCAAGGAGATAACATTCAGCGAAAAACAAGCCCATCAGGCAGCAGTTAAGCTTGAAGAAAAAAGAATGGAAGAGCAGTACAAGAAGAGCCCGATCAGGATAGGCCACAGCCTGGGCCTGACATTTCCTAAAGAGATTGTCAAGGTATTCGGCCTGAGCAGCAAAAGCAAGCTGAACATAAAGCCAAAGCTGGGGAAGAAGATAATTGAGATTAAGGTTGGGTGAGTGTTCTGATTGAAGACCCTTCCATCATATTTGTTCAGAAATGAAATTATTGAATAATCAGTGATGGCAAACAGGATCCTTACAACACCAACAAAAACAGATTCCCCCATATCCACGTCGCAATGAACGCAAGCAAGAAGCTTGGCACAAAAGGTATCCCTTCTTTTATCAGTATCTCTTTTATCTTTCTTTTCTTCTTTAATCTGATCAGCTCTGCGATCTGCTCCTTGCTGATTCCAAGATCCTTTGGTCCTGTTATCCTTTTCTTTCCGACATAGACATCTTTTGCTATCCAGTCACCTTCTGTGAGCTTCTCTGGCGGAACCATCTTGAGCATGCAGCTCTTCTCTATTGCCCTGACAAACAGCCAGAGATAGAAGGTCATCACAAACAATGCGACAAACGCAGCAAGAAGTATCCTCACAGAGGAATCCTTCACAAAGAATGTGAGCACAATCATTATTGCTGCAGATATTAGAAGGATTGTCCTCATCAGCTGAACCTTTCTTGTTGAGACCAGTTTTGTGAACTGTGTCTTGAATGCCTTCCAGTTCTTAATCACCATTGCTACTCCCCATGCCAGAGCATAGACTGCTCCTACAAGGAATGTGTTGAAAAGAAAGCTGACAAGCATTGAGCTGGCATCCAGCTGCAGGCCTATCATTGCTCCTAAGCCCATCATCATCTTGGCATCGCCGCCGCCCCACTGGCCAGCATAGAACATTGTATAAGCAAGAGCCACTCCTGCGACAAGGCCGAATATACCATCAATGATATAACTCCAGTCTGAGGAAGAGACAGACCATATGCCTCTTATGGTTACTGCAGATATTATGAAGCTGAAGTTGACCCAATCAGGCACTTCCCTGGTCTTTAGGTCAGTATAAGAGCCTATCAGCAGAACAATCATGATAACAAGTGCGAAAAACAGCTCTAAAGGCATTTTAAAGCCTGTATTACAGCAAAATATATAAAGATTATGTGGTTATTAGTCATGAGTAGATACACTTAGGATAGGGGGACTTTAGATTGGGAAAAGTAATGCCAAAACATGTAGCTCTGACAATGGGCGGCCAGCTGGACCATGCCAGAGCCAGCAATATGACCATTGAAGAGGTCTTCAAGAGGATGTTCTCCAAGATAAATTGGCTTATAGACCTGCAGATAAACAACAATATACCTATTGTGACAGTCTATGTGCTCACATCCAAAGTCAAGGACTCCCCTCATTTCTCATTGATAATGGACAAGATGATAGAGTTCTTTGAGAACCTGAAAAACAACAGCAGGATATATGAGAATAAGATGAAGGTCTCAGTCCTTGGCAAATGGTATGATCTTCCAGGAAGAGCAATTGAGCCGCTCAAGGCAATGATTGATGAGACAAGGGATTATGACAGCTTCTTCCTCAACCTCTGCATCAACTATGACGGCAAAGATGAGATTGTTGATGCATGCAAGATCATAGGCAGGAGAATAGCTGCAGGAAAGATTGATGCAGACACAATAGACAAAGAAGCGATAAAGGATAATATATACTCTTCTTACTTTCTTCCTCCAGACCTACTGATAAAGACAGGTATGGACAAGAAGCTCGGAGGATTCCTTTTGTGGGACACAACAGACAGCCATGTGTGTTTCTCAGGCAGGACATGGCTGAGATTCAATGAGGCTGACTTCGAAAGAGCAGTTGATGAGTGGAGGAGAGGGTAGTTTAATTCTATTAATCATTATTATATAAGCATCCTAAATATCCTTCTCATCATAAGCTTTATAAGTCCCCGCTTATTCCAGCCTCTTACCAGTGATTTATGACGACTCAGGCCTTGTGCTTGGGTCCGAATGAGGTACTAAAAATCAGAGATTTTTAGGCCCTCAAAACCATATGGTTTGTGAGGTAAGAATTGATAGTTCTACCTTAAGTATATATAATATAGTGGGAGGCAAATAAAATGGCTGAAAACACAGAAAAAGCTTATGAGGCTGTTGAGCTGGCCAAAAGGACCGGCAAGATAAGGAAAGGTTCTAATGAAGTGACTAAGGCTTTAGAGAAAGGCAAGGCAAAATTAGTCGTAATAGCAAAGGACATCTCACCGCCTGAAATAACAATGCATATCCCTCTTCTTTCTAAAGAGAAAGGCGTGACTTGCATAACAGTTCCTTCAAAAGAAGAACTTGGAGCTGCAGCAGGCCTTGGAGTTGGCACAGCAGCAGTTGTGATAATCCAGGAAGGAGATTCAAAGAAGGTTATTGCAGAACTAGCCAAAGACCAGTGATGAAAGATGGCAGCTATAAAGAAGATGGTCAGGAAGGAGGAAAAAGCTAGTGCTCCAGAAGAGAGGAAAGGAGTATATTTCACTGCTGCAACCCCTTCAAGAGTCGAGGAAGTCATTGCAAGGACTGGCACCAGAGGAGAGGCAACTCAGGTAAGATGCAAGGTCCTTGAAGGAAGAGACAAGGACAAGGTATTGAGAAGGAATGTCAAAGGCCCGGTCAGGGTTGGGGACATTCTTATGTTAAGAGAGACAGAGTTCGAGGCAAGGCCTTTGGACAGGAAAGGAAGAGGATCATCCTGAGGAGGA
>JAHJCS010000123.1 GCA_018812465.1 Nanobdellota archaeon
CCTGCAAAAGCCAGAAGATAGCTTATTCCTGTGAAGAGTCCGAAGCTAAACATCGGCTTTATGAACCATAGAAGAATAAATATCTCAAGAACTGATATCAATATGCTCTTCTTTGCTCTCTTCTTTCTTGCCATTATCTCAACAACTCCTTCAACACATTATGCTTTGCTTCAATGAATCTGATGTTTGTGATGATATCATCAACCTCTCCCTTATAATATATCTCAAGATATGACTCAATATCTTTCAGCTCTTTCTCAAGTTCATCTTTTCTGCCTTCAGAAAGTTCTTTATTCTTATTTCTGCCATACTCTTCAACCTTGTTGTTAAAGTTCTCTTCCAGTTCTTTGAATGATCTCTCTTCTTCTGGTGTCAGCTCTTTCATCTTTTACCTCACAATATGAAAAGGCATTTGTCATTATATCGCATTGTACTGACTTCAAGATGTTTTCTTATGGTTATCTTTATTATTGCCCTGTCTTTTATATCGGTATTGTGGCTGCTTAATTTTTTCTTGTCGCATCATCTTATCAGAATATTCCATGCTTGCTTCAAATCCATGGTCCCACGCTTCAGCATAGCATTTATCACACATGCCTTTCTGATATCTTGAGTTTTTCTCATCTATATCTTTTTTGCAGTTATTGCATACATTTTTCTCTGCCATAATCATATCTCTCTTATCAAAGTCCTATCTTCTTTATCTTCCTGTGGAGTGTCTCATAACGCAGGCCTATGCTTCTTGCAGTCTTTGTTATGCTTCCTGCATTCTCTTTCAGCGCTCTTTTTATGAACTCTTCCTCAAACTGCTCTTCTGCTTCTTTCAGAGACAGCTGTCTTTCTGGAAGGGATTCCATTATGTCCTTGGAGAACTCTGACACATTCTTGTACATCTCATCAAGCTTTATCGGATGTATCACAGCCTTGTAATTGTCAAGCACATCTTCAACTATCGCATTGACAGCAGATTGCTTTATCTCATACACTCTTGTCATGTCTCTCCTTATCTTGTCAACATCAATATCCTCTTCTTTGACTATCCTATGGATTGATCTCCTGTCAACATCAGCTATCTTTGCGACCTCAGAGATATTACCATAGTTAATCTGCAGCAGCTTCTGCAGGTATCCTTTAAGAAAATTCTTCTTGGCTCTCTTGAAGCCCACTTTTGTGTCAATATCAAAATCAATCAGAGGAGAACGCTTTATCTTCTCTGAGATGTCCCGGCTGAGCTCGTCAATTGTTATACCCATCACTCTGTGCATGGCATCATCAATGATTGGTTTGACCTGGACTTTCTCATCAAGCTTCTTTTTGCCCTTCTCAACTACTTTCTCAAGCTTTGGCATGATAATATCTGACTCTAACCATAGTATAATAATTTTTCTATGTTATATCAGAGAGTGTACAGTTTAATCCTATCCTCACCTGATGATTAAAGCACTTGAAGAATGATTAGGAGTAGGAAGAGAATGCACAATAACAGAATAAATCCAGTGCAAACATCATAATTGTATAACCAGGAAGAAAATGTTAAACAGACAGATACTATGGCTTATATTATCTATTCCACAATAGTCACAAAGCTTAATATATGAAGCTCCCTAAAACATGCTTAAAAAGGGGTGTTTCCTTGGATTTTAAGGTAGAGCAGAGACCCAAACAGAATATTGAGAGATATAGCCGGGAAGAGTTGGATATAGCTTATAAGTTCGCTAAGTCTGCCTACAAAGAGTTTGGCACTTTCACAAAAGCAATAGTTCTCTTTGGTTCTATGGTCCGCAAACAGCAGTCAGCAGAAGGGGCAAGAGGAGATATAGATATATTGATCATTGTTGATGATCTTTCATTATCCATAGGCCCAGAAGTAGCAGAGACTTACAGGATAATCCAGCAGAAACAGATAAGGGACATCTCTCCAAGACTTCATGTGACCACTCTTAAGCTAACCTCATTCTGGGAGTTTGTAAGGATGGGTGATCCTGTCGCAATAAATATGCTCAGGGATGGCACAAGCCTTCTTGACACAGGATTCTTTGATCCACTGCAGATGCTTCTCAAACAGGGCAGGATAAGGCCAACAGCAGAATCAATCTGGAACTATTTCATAAGGGCTCCTGCAACAATTGTCAACTCAAAATGGCACATACTCCAGGCAACACTTGATCTGTATTGGGCTGTGATAGATTCAGCGCATGCAGCACTCATGAGAATGGGAGAGATACCTCCGACACCTGAGCATGTGTCTGACCTTCTCCAGGATATTCTTGTGAAACAGGGCAAGCTCAACCAGAAATATCCAGTGATAATGAGGAACTTCTATGAACTCTCAAGGAAGATAACCCATAGGGAGCTGAAGGAAGTTACTGGTGAGCAGTATTCAAAATATCTTGCTGATGCGCAGGACTTTGTCAATGCGATGAAGGTCATAGTAGAGCAGAGACCTTCTGATGTAACTAAATGATTTAGAAAAAGTGATTATCCTTTTTGAGATATTATCATAAGATCATTATGAAATTATTAGAAAAATTATTCTTAGCTGACTTTTCCGCTGTCTAATTCCACTTTCAGCTCTGCTTTCTCTGTCTTCAAAGGCTCTCCTCTGTAAAGCACTTTATGTTTATCTACATTGATCTTGACTTTAAAGAAATCCTCAATTGATATCTGGCTCTCTGGACTTGGAGTTATCCCATTGATGAACACTCTGTCACCTGGTTTTGATCCAGGAGCTTCAATTATCTTGACACTGTTCCCATCACTTCCTGCAAGAAGCATTCCAGCAGACATCTCTCCTCTGAGCTTTGCTGGTTTAAGGTTCCTCAGCACAATAATCTTCTTTCCTACAAGATCCTCTGGTTTGTAATAGTTTGCTATTCCTGCGCATATCTGGCGCTTGTCAATTCCTGTATTGATCTGGAGTATCAGCAATTTGTCAGCCTCTGGATGCTTCTTTGCCTCAAGAATCTCTGCTGCTGCGATATCCAGCAGTGCAAATGGATCCTTGACAGCAAGTTTGTCAAGCTCATCCTCAAGCTTCTTGATAAGTATCTCTCCTTTGCCGATCTCATGGTTCTTCAGCTCTTTATCCAGGTCTTCCCATGACTGCGGTTTGATATTAAGCTGTGCCTCAATCTTTGCAGACATTGCTGGAAGTATTGGTTTTGATATTATGGATATATCTTTGACAAGATTCACGCAGAAAGATACAACTTCCTCTGCCTTTTTCTCATCAGTCTTCACAAGTTCCCAAGGCTTGTTGTCCTGGAAATACTTGTTGCCGATTGATCCCACTTCAAGGATAAGCTTGACAGTTTCTCTCATATTGTAGGATAAATACGCTTTCTTGATATCCTCATACTTAGCTTTCAGCTCTTTCTGCAGTTCTTTCTCGCTGAAGCCAGTGACTTTTGAGCTGCAGTTTCTGTTAGAGAAGCTAAGCACCCTATAGACAAAATTTCCCAGGTCAGCTACAAGCTTGTTGTTTATGCTGCTCTTGAAATCATTGAAGTCAAGGTCAATGTCTGACATTGACTTATTCAGATTGGACGCAAAATAGAACCTGAGGTATTCTGGGTCAAGTATCTTGAGATAATCCTTTGCTGTGAAGAATGTACCTCTTGATTTTGACATCTTCTCATTGTTCACTGTGAGGAAGCCATGCACAACAATATCCTCTGGTGTAGAGAAACCTGACTTCATGAGCATGAGAGGCCAGAAAAGGAAATGGAAATAGATTATATCCTTGCCTATGAAATGGATTATCCTTCCGTTCTTCCAGTAATCATCAACACTGCATTTCTCTTTTGATATATTCTTGCAGTAGTTCTCAGTTGAGGCTATATATCCTACAGGAGCATCAAGCCAGACATAATAATAAAGATCTTTCTCTCCAGGAATATTAAAGCCAAAGTAAGGGCCGTCTCTTGAGATATCCCAGTCCTTTAAGCCTTCCTTGATCCAGTTGAGTATGTAATTCTTGACTTCAGGCTGAAGGTTTTTGTTTGACTCAAGCCATTTCTTGAGGTCATCAGAGCATGCGCTGAGCTTGAAGAAATAATGGTTTGAGCTCTTCTGTGTAGGGGCTGCGCCGCACACTGTGCAGAATGGATTGACAAGGTCTGTTGTTGAGTAAGTTGCATTGCATTTCTCGCACACATCACCATACTGGTCTTCAGCACCGCACTTCGGGCACTTGCCCTTGACATACCTGTCAGGCAGAAACCTGTTGCACTTTGCGCAGTAAGTGAGCTCAACATCCTTCCTGTAGATCAATTCCTTTTCCTTGAGCTTTGTGAATATGAAATCACTGTACTTCCTGTTCTCTTCTGAATTGGTTGAGTAATAGCTGTCAAAACTTATCATGAACTTCTGGAAATCATCAATATGCTCCTTATGTATCTCATCTATGAGCTGTTCTGGAAGAATTCCTTTCTTCTTTGCAGAGATCTCTATAGGAGTTCCATGGGTGTCATCAGCACAGCAGTAGATCACTGGCTCGCCTATGAGCCTTAGGAATCTCACAAATACATCAGTCTGGATATACTCCACCATGTGGCCTATATGGATTGGGCCATTTGCATATGGCAATGCTGATGTCACGACTATTTTCTTTTGCATGGCCTGTCTGGAGAGTATATTATATATAAAGCTTATTGAAGAATCCGGTTCTGGTTCAGAAAGTTTTATATACTATTTATTATATTCTCAGCCCATCACAATATAAATAAATACAAACGAGGTGTTTTGATGAAAAAGATTATCTATATGTTAACTATATTGGCAGTATTTCTATTCTCTCTTTTCGCAATGAGCGGATGTGAGATGTCAGATGACGATCTTGCTGGAGATGCAATCCAGTCTGTTCTTAAAGCTGATTTTGGATTATGCAAGAAAGCTTTAAAGGGCACAAAAAGATGTTATGAACCAGAGAACAAGATATACACCTGCAAGCTGAAGCTTAGCAAATGGAAATGGACTGCTCCAGTTGTATGCGAGAATGGCTGCACTATAGATAAGACTATCAAGATAAATAAATGTAATATTTGCAAAGAAGGAACATATTCTTGTGATGGTACATTATCAAAGCTATGTTCTCTAAATGAACTTATCCCTGACCAGGACTGCGGAACCTTAGGATGCAATGCTGAGACTGGACAGTGCAATGCACCTGCTGCACCACTGTGCGAGGAGGGAGAGACCAAGTGCTTCCCATCAACTGATCCTGCAGTACTTTCTGCATTAAGGACATGTACTAATGGGAACTGGGTGACAAGCCGTTGTGAACTTGGATGCAATGCAGACCTTATTGCTTGTAAGACTGCCTGCGAAGATGGAACAGACAATGATGGTGATGGTCTTGTTGACTCTGAAGATCCAGGCTGCTATAAAATGATAACCCTTTCAACTCAGGGAGCAACAGAGGAAGACACTCTTCCAGTATGCTCTGACAACTTTGACAATGACAAAGATGGATTGACAGATTATCCTGAAGATCCTGGATGCTCAAGTACAGATGATCCAAAAGAAGAGGATCCTTTGTGCAGCCCAGCACCTTGTGTTGTCATGGAGCAGACAGAATCAGGAAATCTAGTTGCTAGTGCTGATACTGGATCACCTTATGACTTGTTCATATGGGAAAGGACCGCAAAAGCAGTTGGTGGGCCTGCTGTAGGAACTCAGCTTTCGATGTACTATCCTTTCCTGAAGCCGACAGTGGATGCATCAAATACTAACGTCGAGCGTATGCTGAGCATTGTGAATCCTCAGACTAACCCTAATTTCAGCAATGGATGGGGATTATCACTTACACAGATACCTACATCAAACGTGGTATATCCTGGATACACCCCTCTAAGTTTCACTTATAATGGAGCTAAAAACCCGGTGATGAGCTCATTTGGATTTGATGCCCCTTTCCCAGGGACATTATGTATCAGGGCAATGACAACTAATATCTCAGCAGGAGAATCTGTGATATATACTGCTGGTCAAACTAGAGGATATTCCATCGGGCAGGGTATAAGGGTCCTAAGAAATACTATAGGATTGCGTATAACGCCTAATGATAATATCCCCTGCGGCGATGGAATCGCACCTAACACTGTTCCATGTGTTATAGTAAACAATTTCTGGGAACTAGGAAAAGAATATAACCTATGCATTGTATCAAAGAATGTGGGAGAAAATCTTCATGAGATAACTGTCTACAAAGATGGTTCGCTTGTCAAAGGCCCGATCACAGTGAAGTGGAATTTGGAATCTTCAGGAGGCAGTGTCGGAGGAATCTCTCCAAGGAATAACATGTGGCACGGAACCCTCAGCGACCTGAGAGTGTACCCTTATGCTATGACTGCAA
>JAHJCS010000124.1 GCA_018812465.1 Nanobdellota archaeon
ACAGAGACACAGAAGACTTTCACAGGCCTTGATGCAGCAAAGAAGTATAATTTTGCAGTCATAGCAGTTGACAATGCAGGAAATCATATCAAAACAAAAGACTTTGCAGCGCCAGAGCAATGGAATGGCCTTGATACCTCAGAATGCTATCATAATAATGAAGGAAAGACAGAATGCAAAGGTGAAGCCCCCACAACAACTATAGAACCTGGAGAATCTGAAGAGCCAGGCACAACTCCAGGATACTTTGATGATATTCCTGTAGAGACTCCAACAGATACTCAGCAGCCAAGTGCAACACCCGACATTGAACCTGCTCCAAGAGAAGCAGGTGTTGTTGACATGGCGATTGTTCTTGATGATGCAGGAGGAAGCTTCTCAATAGACAAAGCAGGCATAGATATTATGAAAACAGCAGGAGCTCCGGCAATAACATTTGCTATATTCCCACAATCTTCAGCCACAACACAAACAGCAGGTTACATTGCATCAAACTATCCTAAGAACAGCTTCAATATAATACTGCACCAGCCGATGGAATACCTGTCAAGCCCTGAGAATTGTGACAAAGAGTATACCCAAAGAACAAGGATTTGCGACAGAGACACACCAGAACATGCAATATCAATCCTTGAGAAACATATGAATCAGTTCAGCTCATTCGCAAACTTTGTGGGATACAACAACCACCAGGGAAGCAGGGTGACTGGAAACAAGGTGCTTATGCAGGCAATTGCTGAATTTATGAAATCCAACTACCCAGGTTATATTGTGCTTGATAGTAACACTGGCACAGCTGCAGAGCCAAGTGTAGCATATCAAGTGATGAAAGAGAATGGAGTAATATCTTATATTAATGTACAGTTCCTGGACAACACAGAGACAGTTGAATACACAAAAGCAAGGCTTAATGAGCTTGAGAACAAGGCTCTGAGCACTGGCTTTGCAGCAGGCATTGGCCATCTCAGCAGACAGACAACCCCTCAGGCAATAGCTGATTATGTCAGGGGTTTCACAAAAGAAGGAGATTATCTTGTCAAACAAGTGGGCAACAAGAAAGTGAGGCTTGTCACAATATCTGATCTGCCTAAATGATTCTTTAATTGCAAAAACTATATAAATGATGGATTAATCCAAAACATGGGGTGAATGATTAAATGATCCAAGTGCCATATGAAGCTGTGAGAGAGAAGATAAAAGAAAACACAGGGATGACAGAGCAAGAGCTCGATGACAAGATAAAAGCAAAGATAGACAAGCTTTCTGGACTTATATCAAAAGATGGTGCAGCCCATATAATAGCAAATGAGCTTGGGATAAAGCTTTTTGAACAATCTTCTGGGAGACTAAAGATAAAGAACATACTTGCAGGTATGAGAAATGTTGAGATTGTGGGCAAAGTCCAGCAGGTCTTTGAGATCAGAGAGTTTCAGACAGAGACCAGATCAGGCAAACTAGGCTCTTTTGTGATAGGTGATGAGACAGGCACAATAAGAGTTGTGCTGTGGGGTTCTCAGGCTGACAAGCTTTCAGAGCTTCAGACAAATAAAGTCATCAAAATAGTTTCTGCTTATGTCAAAGATAATAGAGGGAAAAAAGAGCTTCATCTTGGAGACCAGGGTGTTCTTGAGCTTAACCCCCAGGGAGAAGAGGTTGGAGAAGTAAAGAAGATAACCTCAACAAGAAAGAACATAAATGAGCTCACAGAGAATATGAGTGATGTTGAGATTCTTGGAACAGTAGTCCAAGTTTATGATATAAAATTCTTTGATGTATGCCCTGAGTGCGGCAAGAAGACACTCCCAAAAGAAGGCTCTGCAATCTGCTCTCAGCACGGGACTGTTCAGCAGGCATATTCTTATGTATTCAATATGGTAGTGGATGATGGCACAGGAAATATAAGGACTGCATTCTTCAGAAAGCAGGTAGAAAAGATACTTGGAAAGACAGAGACAGAGATGATAGAGTTCAAGGATTCTCCTGACAAATTCGAACAAGTGAAACATGATCTGCTTGGCAAACAGATAAAGATTATCGGAAGAGTAAACAAGAATATGATGTTTGACAGAATAGAGCTTGTTGCCCAGCTTGTCTTTCCTGATCCAAATCCTGAAGATGAGATCAAGAGAATATCACAGAACAAGGAAAACTTGACTCCTGAAAAACCAATGTTTAATATAGATGCTTCTTCATCTTAATAGCAAGATGATGTTCAGGACCCATATCACAATAGGATTTCTGGCTGGACTTTTGATGCTTCCTATGCTTACCCCACTCAATCCAGTGCTGTTCATATTCCTTGCTCTTGTGGGATCAGCAATGCCTGATATTGACCATCCTGAATCTGAGATAGGCAGGAAAGTTAAGATAGTGGCTTTCCTCTTTGAGCACAGAGGATTCTTCCACAGTCTCTTTGCGACATTATTATTCTATCTTCTATTCATCTATTATCTAGGAAGCCTGAGATATGGTGTGTATGTATTTGCTTTTGTGATAGGCTATTTCTCGCACATACTCTCAGACTCATTGACAAGAGAGGGAATAATGCCATTCCATCCACTGTCAAAATTCAGGGTCCATGGATTCATAAGGACAGGAAAGGGATTTGAGTATGTTCTTCTGATTGTTGTGTTCATGCTGAGTATGTGGAGACTCTTCACACTGAACTGAACAAAACTAATAATTTACACTGGACAGCTGTTGTTCTTCCGAGAAAGCCTGTTAGGGCATTATAAGCGCTTGTTAGAAGTTCTGTCTCTGCACTGGACACTAGACTTTGCCGTGTGAGATATTTAAATGGATTGGATATTGTATAACCTACTCCACCCTGGAGCATCCTGCAAAGGAGAGCTCAAAACAGGGTTGAAAAAAAACGCGAAAGCAAGGAGGTGGTTGCAATGGCAACCCAAACAAAAACATATGAGGCAAAGAATCTGCCTGAAACAAAATTTAGAGCTGGAGCAATAGCAGCTACTGTGTGGAAGAACACAGCAAACAACAAAGAAGGAAAAGAGGTAGAATATAGGACTATCTCAATAGAAAGGAACTACAAAGACAAGAACAATGAGTGGAAAACCACGACTTCTATGAGAGTCAATGATCTCCCTAGAGTGATTGTAGTGATGCAGAAAGCATATGAACACCTGGTCCTTAAGGATCAGGGCAAAGAAGGAGAGATCGCTTGATCTCTCCACAAAATTAATATAAAAGGTGATAATAATGAGATATAAAAATAAAATGGAAGAAAATAAGATTGAAGAAGAGAGCATAGAGGCAGATGCCCAGGATATTGAAGAGGAAGTAATCAAAGTAGAGGCTTCTCAGGAGATCATGAAGAAAGCTGGAATAGAAGATCTTCCAGGAGTAGGGGCAGCTACAGCCCAGAAGCTCCAAGAAGCTGGATTCAGTGATCTTATGGCTGTCGCAGTCGCATCTCCAGGAGAGGTAGTTGAAGCCACAGGCATCTCTGAACAGGTCGCAAGAAAGATGATCAATGCAGCAAGAAGCGGGCTTCAGATGGGTTTTGAGTCTGGTGAAGACCTTCTCAAGAGAAGGGAGAGGGTCCAAAAGATAAGCACAAGCAGTGCTGCTTTTGACGAGCTCCTTGGAGGGGGCTTTGAGACCTCTGCAATTGTAGAGTGCTTTGGAGAGTTTGGTTCTGGAAAAACACAGATTGGACACCTTCTTGCTGTCAATTGCCAGAAAGATGATCCAACAGCAGTCGCTATCTATATTGATACAGAGAACACATTCAGGCCAGAAAGAATAATACAGTTCGCTAAAGGAGCTGGCATGGATTCTCAGAAGGTTCTTGCAAACATCAAGGTTGCAAAAGCATACAATTCAGATAATCAGATGCTTCTTGCAGAGAAAGTAGATGATATGATAAAGAAAGATGGGCATAATGTCAGAGTAGTTATTATTGATTCTCTTACAGCCCATTTCAGGGCAGAATTCATAGGAAGAGGCACTCTTGCTGAAAGGCAGCAGAAGCTGAACAAGCATATGCATGTCCTTCTCAAGCTGGCTGACACCCATAATGTCTGTATCTATGTGACCAACCAGGTCATGGCAAAGCCAGATGTGTTCTTTGGTGATCCTACTCAGGCTATCGGAGGCCATATTGTAGCTCATGCTTCCACTTTCAGGATATACCTCAGAAAAGGGAAGAAGGGCAGCAGGGTGGCAAAACTTATAGACAGCCCTAATCTTGCTGATGGTGAGTGCAACTTCTTTGTTGAAGAAGGCGGACTAAAGGATGTCAAGTGATATCTTTTTTCTTTATTTTTTCATTAGATTTATAAATATCTACTGATTCTATGATGTCATGCACTTTTACGCAGATTGGAATTAATAACAAAGGTGAAATAGGAAATGTATGGACAAGGAGGAGGGTTTGACAGACCCGAAAGAAATTTTGTGCCGGTGAAAGTCGGTGATGAGTTGGACGTGAAGATAGAGGCTGTTGGTGAGAAAGGCGATGGCATAGCAAAGAAGGATGGTTTTGTCTTGTTTGTGCCAAACACAAAAGAAGGTGAACAGGTCAAAGTGAAAGTGACAAAGGTTCTTAGGAAAGTTGGCTTTGCAGAAGTCGTCGGAAAGTCAGAAGGCA
>JAHJCS010000125.1 GCA_018812465.1 Nanobdellota archaeon
CAGAATCCAAACATCCTATTTATACCTTTGCTGTCAACGTTCGGTTAGGAATATAGGAGTATCACTTGCAACTCTCAATACAGACATGTATTTTCCTGAATTCATTCTAAAATTTAGAGTTAATTATTCCTTACTCACCCTGTTCTTTCTGCGACTAGACCTGTCCGAGTGAGGCTGGCCAGTCCAATCTGCTGATATCATAAATGACAAGAAGCCTCACCTCTCCTGTTCGAGTTGCTGTGTGGTCAGGAGAGGCGAGGAAAATTAAGCACTTTCAAAGTCTTAATCTAGTGCAAACAACCTGATTATATAAGGGTAAGAAAAGAAAACACTATCTCGAATACAATTTATAAGATTTCACCCCAAAAACTTTATATACTTTTATATATCAGGCCTGTATATCAATCATTTGTTGGGCAAAAGAGGTATTGCATGGAATTTGGGTTTTCATTAGGAGCATGGGCTTTCACGTCACTTGTTGTATTGCTCATAATCTATCTTATCAGGCCCAGGCCAAAAGACATGACAATCCCTTCTCTGATGTTCATCATAAAAGAGTCAGGGAAATCTATAAAAAGCTCTTTTCTTGAGAAGCTTCTTAAGAATCTCATCTTCCTTCTTCAGATAATAGCCCTGAGCGCTTTGGCGTTCGCAATAATGCAGCCTATAATCAATATCTCCTATGATTCTGCTGCTGCAAACACAGTCATAATCCTTGATGCTTCTGCCAGCATGGGAGCGCATGATGGCAAGAGGTTTAAGGATGCTGTTGACATAGCTAAATCATCTATGAAAGGGGATGTGAGCATAGTGCTTGCAGAGGAATTCCCTATCCTTCTTCTCAACAACGGCAATCCTTCAAAAGCAAAGAGTCTTCTCTCTCAGATTGGACCAAAGGATGTTGCCACTAATCTTGGTGATGCAATGCTCCTCTCAAAAGACCTTCTCAAGGGTGAAGAGGGAAGAGTGATTGTCCTTAGTGATTTTGCTTATACAACAGGACCTGATCCTAATGTGGTCAGGAAGATAATTGAGGCTGACGGCGCCACTGTTGACATGGTAAATGTAGGCGAGAAGGGTGACAACTTAGGTATAATAGACATGATACTGACAAAATATGAGACTGTTATTTTCATCAAGAACTATAATGATATTGACAAGGATATAACCATGAGTGTCATAAATTATGATCAGGAAAAGAAAAAAGTATCCATGTCTGTCCAGGCGCATTCAATATCTTCTTTTACATTCCAGACACCTGAAGGAAAGACTGAAGTGAAGATAAATGAGGAAGATGATCTTATATCAGACAATTCTGTGTTCATAAGCATTCCTGAGATGACAAAGATAAAAGTCCTTATAATCACCAATAACCTCAACACTTATCTAAAGAATGCTCTTGAGGCTTCAAAAGATGTGACTGTCCAGATTGCTGAACCTCCTATCATCCCTGAGTTCGATGATTTTGATGTTGTCATTCTGGGTGCCATTGAAGGCAATAAGATACTCACAGGAACACATGATGATCTTGAGAATTTTGTGAAGAAAGGTAAAGCAGTCATTGTCACAGCAAACAGTGATTCCCACATAACTAATTATGAAAATCTCATACCAGTAAAGCTTATTGAGAGAGTTGACCAGGTCTCGACCAAGATATACCCTTTTGCTGAGTCAAGAGAGGATATATATGGGTTTGAGGAGGATCTTACAGAGTTTGGCAGCACAAACCAGTACTTTGTTGCTCAGGCAGAGAACAATTCAGTTGTATATGCTGTAACTTCAGACAATAATCCTGTGATAGTGACTGCAAATAGAGGCGAGGGCACAATAGTCTATTACGGGCTTGTTGACAAGATGGCAACATTCAAGTCAAGCCCATCATATCCTGTTTTCTGGAATGAGCTTGTGACATCTCTAGCAGGCACTGAGTCTGTGAACAACTTCAATTATCCTACTGGAAAGATACTTGTCCTTGGAGAAGAGGTCAAGGTTAATACTCCTGATGAATCAATCAAGACAGACAGGCTTCTGCTTGATGGAGCAGGTTTCTATACCTATAATGATAGGACAATCTCAGCAAATCTCTTGAACGAAATAGAGTCTGACATAAATCTTGAGACTGATTTTGAGACAAAAGCTTCACATCAGTATGGTGCTGAGAAGGTTGAGCGCCAGAAAGATGTCAATATAGAGAATTATCTGATACTGCTGGCTCTTGCTGCTATGCTAGTTGAGCTTTTCATTGTCAAATACAGAGGTGACTTATGATAGATGAGATGTTCACTCGGGGTGTGGAGCTGCTTTCACCTCATATGGAATGGCTTTCAGGCTACACTCATCTCAAATACCCTTATGTAGTGCCTCTGCTGCTGGTTGTATTCATCTTTGTGGTGATCCTGACAAGGAAGAACTTCATCAAGTTCAAGGATCCTGAAGAGAAAAAGCAGTTCCTGAAAGGCAAGAAGCTGCTGAGATGGTTTGTGATATTCACAAGGCTTATCATCATAATCTGCCTGTTCCTGGCTCTTGCGACACCATTCCTTTTCGAGGAGAAAGTGATATCAGGCGACCTTTCTATAATGATAATGGCTGATAATTCAACCTCATTTGAGCTCTATGACAAGAGCCTTGCAGGCAAGCTGAAAGATGACCTTGAGCTTAGCTTCCCTGCTCAGATGAGAACTCTTGCTGAAGGAGACAGGTCTCCGATAGCTGACGGCCTGCTGAGCGGATTGAGAGGCGGTGATAATATACTTCTTGTTACTGATGGACAGAACAATTACGGAAAGAATCTGAAAGATGTGGCGTTATTCATGGGAAGCCTCAATGCGACGATAAATGCTCTTTATCTGGATCCTGTGCATAGTGACACAAGCATTCTTGTGAGGGGACTTGATAAAGCAGTGAGAGGCACTGAGCTTACTTTTGTTGCAAGAGTGACTCAGGTAGGTCCGCCTGCGCCATATCATGTGAAGATAACAATGGGCAACAAGCTTGAGGTGGATGAGAATGGCATTGGCTCACAGATATTCACATTCTCAAGGAAGATGGGCGAAGGATTCCACAAGATAGAAGCAGAGGTCACGCTGCTTGAGGAAGCAGAAGATTATTTCCCTGAAAACAATGTCTATTACAGGACAATAGAGATACTTGAGAGACCTAAGATATTTGTTTGGTCAAAGAAAGAGTCATATTTCTACAGCTACTTAATGGACCTGTTCAGTTTCTCAAGAGAGGACAATCTTCCAGATGACCTAAGCGAGTATGTTGCTATCATCATGAATGATATCAGCATCAATGAGATAACTGGCTCAGATTATGGAAGGATTGTTGACTTTGTGCTCAATGGATCAGGGTTGATTGTGTATGGAGGACCTAATTCTTATGATAAAGGAGGATACAGAAATTCTCTTTTTGAGACAATACTTCCAGTGAACACAAAAACATCTGAGCCAGAAGAGGCTATAAAAGAGAAAATTAATGTGATAATAGCAATTGATATCTCTGACAGCACAGGGGGCTATTTTGGAGCAGAAGGAGGAGACCTCAAAGTTGATGTTGAGAAATCTCTTGCAATAAGCATCCTTGATTTCATCAAAGAGGACAGCCAGGTAGGAGTAGTTGCATTCAACTCAGATGGTTATATGGTGTGGCCGTTGTCTCCTGTCTCATCAAGATATGATATAGAAGAGAGAGTGGCCAGGCTCAAGGATGGGGGAGGAACTAACATTGCTTCAGGAATCAACACAGCTGCTGACCTTTTCAATGGAGTGAGCGGCAGCAACAATATAATAGTGATATCAGACGGAGTGACAAACTCTCCTCCAGAAGCTTTTGCAGCAGCAGAGATGGCAAA
>JAHJCS010000126.1 GCA_018812465.1 Nanobdellota archaeon
AGGGATTATTCCCTCTTTCCTCAGTACCAGAATGTCGCACAGGCTGGCTATTGCCTTGAAGAAGAGTGTTGTTGCGCTGTTGTACTTGCCCTTACCTAATGCTTCATTTCCAAGAGTATAATACTCATTGAAGTTCTCTATCAGAATTTCTTCTCTTTTATCCATGATGTAGTGTACAACATATAAGTTATATTTAAATCTTTCTGTTGTACTATACAACCATAATTATATATGATACACTTCCTGTTGTATTATACAACAAGAGAGAGAGAGAGAGAAAGAAAAAGAGTTTAATGCCATAATATATCAGAAAAAGAGCGCTGTTTAAGGGTTGTGGTGGAATCAAGACTTTGTTTATGCAACTCCACATATTAATCCAACTGGAGGATAAGGTTTATCAGGTACTACACATCCCTTCTTTTCTGTGTTATACATTGTCTTGCCAGGGCATTTACAGTTACTATCTGTATATTGTTCAGGAATATACTCCTCAGTCTTGGGTTTTGTATAATAACACTTACATTCATTTAAATCTTTATATTCATATCTCCCACATTCTAAACCTTTACAGTTATTATCTTTAGAAGGTTTTTCTCTTGGAGCATTCCACACAAACCCTGCCTGTTCGCATTCTTCTTTTATATATTCTCCTAAGCTGCACATATCTCCCATTGCAGTAAGTGGGAAATTCTCACGGTTTTTTTCAGGGGCAAGCGTCTGTGGTACATCTTCATTCTTTTCTTTGTTATTGATAGCATTATCCACAGCAGCTTGAGTGACAGCTCCATATGTATTGTCTTCAGCCAACGGATCATTCTTTTTTTCTTTTGGATATTTTTTATTATACTCTCTCTGGAAAAGCCCTATCTTCCCTGCTTTGTATTCTGCAGCATCTATACTGCCGGCCTTAAATTCTGCATCCAGTTTTGCCAGATCTTCTCCTGCGCCCATTTCTTTTATAGCTGTTTCCATCTTTCTCTCATCTTGAGGGCTAAGTACCACTACTTTTGATACAACATCCTCACCATTCACTTTCTTCTTGTTTGGTCCTGGTATAATACTTTTAACAAGATCTTCTCCACTCTCATCTTGTTGTTTTAACTTTTCTTCATGAGCCTTTACAGGTTCTTCTGTCTTTTTAGTAACTGTTTCATAACTGTTGCATTCAGCTCCATCACAGTAATAGCCAAGTATCTCAAGTGTCTGATAGCCGAAATCACCATCTGCTTTGATACTTTTCTTAGGGTTTTCAGTATTCCATTTTTGTTGCAGCTTTCTTATGTTTCCATCAGGATCATTAGGATTATATTGATCTCCAAGAACAGATTTGATAGCTGCTTGCACTTCTGGATTATTATCAGTAACTCCAGGAATCCTTCCATAGGTCTTATCTTGGGGGTTGTACTCTCTTGTTGCTGCTACCTCTCCTGCTGGCTTCTCTGTTCCATCAGCTTGTGGTTCTCCTGCTGGCTTCTCTGTTCCATCAGCTGGTGCTGGAGCAGGTGTCTCTGGCTGTTCAGGCTCAATGCCTAAATCGCTCTCTGTGAATACCTTGTAATTCCATCTATTCCTTATCTCAATTATCTCGCTGTCGGTCATGCCAAGCTCTCTTAATACTTCTATCACATCAGGCTTCTCTTTATCATTGACAGTAATTCCAAGGTCACTGCCCCAGGTCTTTATCTGGCCATATCCTGGTTTTATTGAGCCAAACTCATCCAGTTGAACTTCAAGCAGCACATGCTTATCCATATTTCCTTTCCAGTATAGTATCTCTCCTTTGCTCTCATCAGGATTAGTGGATGTGAGTATAAAATCACCTTTAATATCAGAATCTCTTGGCGGAGCTATTCCTGTGGTCATTATATCTATTGTCTCTCCGTTTATACTGACTTTTGCAATGCTTGTCAGCAGTGGAGCATTGAGTATGCTTTCTTCTCTCTTGACATCCAGCATTGGGATTCCAGCATCATTGATCATGACCCAGGCCTGCATCTTCATCTCATTGCCTATTGTGATATGATTGTCTCCTGCAGCAACATCAAGGTTCTTTCCTCTTCCCACAATGTTATAGCCATCTCTGATAATGACAGTGTTCTGGTCTCCTGAAGGGAATTCTCCTCCGAACTGCACATTCACAGTTGAATCAGCAGTGCTCATTGTGCTGACATACACATCAGCTCCATTGTTGATAGATGCAGCTGCATTCTTTCCTGTTATCTCTGTGATTGTCCTTTCTCCTGTTGCATCAAAGAATACTCCTCCATTGTTTCCTGCAGTTAGTTCAAGCCTGCTGTCTTCAGGAACATAGACTCCATCCAGGTGTTCATTAACATAATTTGTATAAGAGCAGTAATCTCCTTCATCGCATCCCACTATCTCTGCAGATTTATCCTCAAACATCTTTATCTCTGTCTTGTCAGAGCCATCGCCTTTGTATGATGCCTTGGCAAGCAGTTTGTCTTTATCAAAATATTCTATCTTTATTTCTCCCTCTCCTTCTCCAGGCACAAGGCTGAATAGTTGTCCATTCTTGAATTTTATCTTTGCTCCTTTCTTGAGCTTCATCTTGTAATGCTTTCCATTAGGATCACCAATTATTATCTCTTCATCAGAGCCTTCAAGCAGGGTTCCATCAATCTCTTTTATCTTTCCATCAGCACCTATCTCAAATTTAGCAGGGTTTGCATCAGTTCCCTGGAGAACTATGACCTTATCTGATTCAGGTCCATAGATAACAGTTATAGGTTGGCTTCCGAAAGCACTTATACTACAAGCGCTTCCTGGAGAGCAGATGAATTCTCCATTAGAGCTCATTGTTCCTGTTCCTGAGAAATCTGCTAATCTATTGCCATTATACCATATTGCCAGGCCCTCTCCTCCTTCAATATTGATAAGGCCATTATTATCTATGTTGACTTTTCCTTTTCCGCCTGAAGTGAGCCTGAAACCATTGCCATTAGCATCCTGGATGAATAGGCTTTCTGGAGTTGTTCCTGTTATTGTGACTCCTTCCATGCTCTTTATGTTTGTTATATCAACTCCGCCATGGCTGTTCAATGCCTGCCTTATATTATCCCTGTTAAGAGCATCAAGCCTTCCCTGCTCGCTTATTCTTCTGAGAAGATTGACATCGCTGAGCTGTTCTTCAGTAAGAGCTGCCATTCTCTGAACATCCATACTGCTGATTATTTCAGGAGTAATCTGTGAAGAAGGAATCTCAGATATCTGCTCCACTGGAACATCATTGATATTATCAGGAGACGCCTTAAATTCAGGGCAGGATGGATTATTCTTCTTTTGCTCTGCTGTTGCATCATCAGGACACTCAGCAATAGCGCTGAAGCTGAGCAGAACAGCCATCACAACCGCAATCAGCATCAATCCTTTCTTCATGCTCCTACCACCAGTATCTTTATTGTCTGCGAGTCCCGGCCTCCATTGCCGTCCTCAACAACTATTGTCACAATATGCTCTCCTACATCATTCTCTGTTGGAGTGAACTTCATAAGCCCGTTCTTGTCCATTGGGAATCTTCCCACTATGTCAAACTGAAGATTATCATTGTCAGCATCAAATGCAGCGAACTGGTACTCGGTCTCTGAACCCTGCAATATCAGCAGGTTGTCAGCATTAAGCAGCTTAGGATCCCTGTTGCCTGAACTCTCATCTCCAAACCTGCTTGCGAATATGAACTTGAAATCAAGGCCTTTGACCTGATTCTCTTCATCTATAACTGAGTATATCATAACATCATCAGAATATTTGTAAGGTACAACAGCCATCTCCATGTTTCCTAGTTCTGACAGAGGGATATGGTTAGGATCATTTTTCTCCTTATCAACTATCTGCTGGGCTATACTCAGAGCCTGACCCATCTTTACTGGAATCATTGTTGAGAATTTAGATATCATTGTCCTTGTGTCGCCCCGGTACATTGTGACTGGATAGTCCATAGTGATCTCTACATAGCCATCGCTTATCACTGTACTGACCTCTTTTTCCCCTGTCTCTATATTCTCATGGAATTCCTCATAGCCTTTCAGGCATCTTGAGTCAATCTCTTCCATCACATACCTGCTTATCTCTCCCTCAATGAATTCTGTTGAGATTGCACTCTCCTGGCCTGCATCATACCAGTATGTTGAATAAGAATAGAACGTATCTACATTAGGGATTACCTCTCCAAGATATATCACTCCTCCCTGCACTCCTGAGAGAAGGATAGCTCCTTCAGCAGTGTCCCTGAGGCATTCATCAGTGAACAGCTTTATCTGCTGCATTGATTGAGGAACACTCTCTTCACGGTTATATTTGTATGATGTGAAATAAGCAACTGCACTTATAAGAACAAAGATGAATATACCTATTATGATAAAAGCTGTTATCTGGCCCTTTTTTAACATTCTAGAACATTTAATAGGTTTCTTATATATAAATATTCTCATAAACATCCTTCAATTCTAGAATAAATTGGGTTGTTTTCCAGACACAGCACCCTGATACCTGACTCCAGAACCATTCAGACCACGAAAAAATTACAAAAAACTCTGCTTAACCAACAATCTATATTACCCTTTCAATCTCTATATCTTCAACAATATCCATCACTCCAGCTTTTTCTTCCTCTCTCTTTATTATCTCAAGAGTGGATTTTGTCGCAGGATTGCTGGGCACAAGCCTGCAGCATCCAGGCGGTTCAATCGATATCTCATAAGTTTCTATCTCTTTTGCCATGTTCACAATATCCTGTTTGTCATAACATAATACCGGCCTTAATATCATCATCTTTGTTGCCTGGTCATTCACAGCAAGATTGTCAAGTGTCTGGGAAGCTACCTGGCCAAGGTTCTCTCCTGTGACTATAAAATCAGCTTTCTCTTGCTTTGCAAGTTTCTCTGCAAGCCTGAACATCAGCCTCCTGCACACCAGGCAGGTGTATCTCCTGTCAATCTTCTTTATCATCTCTGCCATC
>JAHJCS010000127.1 GCA_018812465.1 Nanobdellota archaeon
AAGAAGACCAGCTCTCTAAATCACCTGTTTAAGGAGTTAAAAAAACAGAAACAGCATGATATACAGTATTTCAGCACAATAAAAGACACAGGCTTTCTGAAGAAGAACACGCCAGAACTAATGAAAAAATGGAATCTCAGAGGATTGTTCTCAATAGATGATTTCAGAAAAGAGGCTTATCTATGATAAGCAATAAAGAACTTCTGGAATATATCAAAAAACTGGACCAAAAGCTGAACAAAAAGATAAGGATTATAGCTGTAGGCGGCACTGCAATGGTCCTCATGAACCTTAAAGAATCAACCATAGATGTTGATTTCTGCATAGATAACAAGGAAAACTATGATATTATAAGAAAGATAAGGATTAAAAGCCCCTTCAAAGTTGATCTATTCCACAGCGGTTATATATTCACTCTCCAGCTTCCAGAAGACTGCATAAAGCGTGCAAGGACATACAAAACAGGACTTAAGAATATAATCCTCAAAGTGCTAAGCCCAATTGATATAATCATCACAAAAGGCTCAAGGCTTAACCAGAGGGACATAGAGGATATAGGAACATTAATGAAGAAAAAGAAAATAAGTAAGAGAGATCTGGTATCAAGATTCAATAAAGTCAAGGAATCATGGCCAAGCTCAGATGAACAATTAGAGCAGAATATCAGATTTATACTGAAGGAATTCTTTTAATCCACTGACATCTGCACTTATCTCCGGAATTCTCGGACGTTCTCACAACCCACTGGACATATGTGCGTGAGGCTTAAATAGGGGTCAGTCTCAGAAACCTGTTATGAACCAAGTGCATCTGAACCATAACATTTATATATGTGAGGTCACATATTTATGTGTTAGGTGATATCTATGGGAAATATAACCCTTTCAATACCAGATGATGTGTTTGCCCAGATGAAGCAGTTCTCTGAGGTGAAATGGAGTGAAGTAGCAAGGAAAGCGATAATTGAGAAGATTGAGACTTTGCAGCTCGCAGACAAGCTTGCCAAGAAGAGCAAGCTTACAAAAGAAGATGTAGAGCAGTTCAGCAGGAAGATAAAATCAACAGCAAACAAAAGGTTTATGGGATGAATATAATAATAGACTCAAATGTGCTGTTCTCTGCTTTGATCAGGGACTCAACAACAAGGAGGATGATATTTGAATACAAGGGATTATTCCTATTCCCAATGTTTATCTTTGAGGAATTAGAGAATCATAAGGCAGAATTGTCACAGAAATCAGGGCTGACAGAAGCGGATTTTGAAAGGCTTCTGGAATTGCTCCTAGAAAAGGTTAGTATTGTCCCGAATGAAGTGTTATATCCCTGCAGAAAAGAGGCTTTTGAGATAGTCAAAGAGATAGACCCAGATGATGTCATCTTCATAGCCTGTGCTCTGGCTTATCCAGGCAGTATCTTATGGTCAGATGACAAAAGACTGAAGAGAGTGAAGAGGATAAATGTGCTGAATACAAAAGAGATTATGGAATTTGTCTAAATAAGACACCACTAACCACCCAGACCATAACATTTATATAATCTGTATAATCCTATCATATTATGCCAATGTCAAAAAAGGATCTTACAAAGAGGATCAGGGACAGCAAAGCAGAACTTGCAGCATTAGAAGAAAAATGCAAGAAAGGCGGAACAAAAGAGGATTTTATACTTCTTACAAAGATGAGAAAGAAGCTGAAATAAATCTTTTTCTGTCAAGAATCATGCCTCGCACTTCTGGATTGTATCTATTAAACATCTCCAATCACAGGTAATTCTTCTTCATTGCAAGCCTTATATCCTCTTGGAAAATAGATATGCTCATGCAAATCTGTAACAATCTCCACTACCCTCTCTTCTGGGCCTGCCAAACTTATCCTGCTGGTATGAATTATATTATCATGACCCCAGACCATGTCCTGTTGAGTCAATACTGCATCATCCAGATGAACTGACTGATTTATTGATCTCTGCAGTCCATGAGGTGTTATGAGCTCATCCATCCTGCTATAATCCCATCTTTCAAAGCCATGCAGCATCAGCAGAGGCAGCATCTCCTGCTCAAGGCCATCAAACTCACTGAGTGAAGCATACTCTTTCCATGCATTGTAATAGCATTCCATAAAAACACTCCAGAACCTCTTTTTAGAATAATAAGATTACAGACTTTATAAAATTATCTCAGAAAACAATATCTCCAGGGAAACACCTAAACCCCGAAAATCTTCCGGAAAAACTGCAGAAAGACTTAAAAACCTTGATTGATTACACCATCAAAAAGAGGTGTTCTAGCAGGTGTTCATATATGGCAGAACCAATCATACTCAGATATCATTCAGAAGATTTCTTGTCTCTTGATAGGTTCCAGGATATCCTCAGCAGGAATTCAGTCACAGGCCAGCAGCAGGTCTCCAGAAGAGCATGCAATACAGGAGACTTATCTTTATTAGTTGAGAATGCACCGGGAAGATTCAAAGGCATTGATTATGGAAGGCTTTCTGAAGGCTACAAAGGTCCTATGGTGCATTTAGGATTCTTGAAACCCATAAAGACATTCTCAATAGCTTATGCCTGCGAACCTGTTATTGTGAAAGGCAACTCAGAAGATTCTATCTATTTCACAGAACAAGGAAGCATAACCTTCAAAAGCAGGACATATCACCTAAACCCCGGCTCATTTGTCTTCCTGGAGAATGATGGATCTTATGAGATAAGAGGGAACAGTCTCTTGATCTCCAGATTCGGCAGTCATGATGAGCTTGCTAAAGCAGACCAAAAGAGTTATGAGCTTGAAGAGGAGGTGCAGACCTGCCAGTGGGCATTCATGGATCTTGTCTCAGGCAGCACAATTGCACCACATGTCCACAACAAGAAGGATGAATTCTTTTATTTCTCAGGCAATGTAGATATTGACACAGACATTAAAGAACCAAAGAATCCAGAATATTCAAAAAGAAAAGGTTTTATACCCATCAAACAGGGTAATTCCCATTCAATGCAGGCTAATTACAGCGATGTATGGTTTCATTCGCTCAACATGCCTGATATACTGAATGACAGCAGGAGGTTATGAAAATGGAGATGTTAATCAAAGCAGCAATGCAGGCAGGAAATGAACTCATGGAGAATTATTTCCAGAAAGAATTCAAGATAGGACAGAAATCAGATGGCTCAGTGATAAGTGATGCTGATTTTGCAGCGCAGAAAGCAATAATGAGGATCATGGATGATCTCAAGAAGTCTGGTGTTCCAATAAGGAGCGAGGAAGTAAAAGAAGATGAGGCATTCAGGGCATTCATACAGGGAAGTGACAGAGTCTTTATTGTTGACCCTTTGGATGGTTCCAAGGAATTCACAAAAGGCCTTGATGAGTTTGCGATATCTATTGCAATGGTTGAGAGAGGGACACCGATACAGGGGGTAGTGTATGCTCCTGCAAGAGATCTTATGATGTATGCTGAAAAAGGCAAAGGAGGAGTCAAGATACATGATGGGATAGAGACAGTTCTCAGGACATCTGACCAGAGGGATTTTAGCAAGATGAGACTGCTTGTCAGCTCAAGCGAGCTTAATATGAAAGCATATCCTGACTTTGTAAGGAACCTTGAAAGACTTGGATATTCTGTAGATTCAGACCAGAGAGTCCAGGCATTAGGAAGCACAACATTAAAGACTGCAATGATCGCCAGCGGAGATGGAGACTATAATTTTACATTCACAGCATGGGACCAGAAGAAAGGAAAGATGAGGATAACAAAGGAGTGGGATATAGCAGCAACTTATTTATTAGTCAGAGAAGCAGGAGGCATGATGACTGACTGCGCAGGAAATGATTTTGTCTTTGGCAAGCAGGACCCAAAGAATTACCTTGGAATATTCACCTCAAACTCTGCAGAGAACCATTATGGTCTACTGAAGCATGTGACAGAAGGAATAGACCTTGAGATGATTAAGAAACCTAGATAAACTGTTTAAGAGATATATCCGGAATGAACAATAGCTACTTTAGGTCAGGATATAAAATTATCTCAGAATTACCTTATCTTCAAAGCCTGCATTATCTTATCAAGCTTCTGGTTAATGACAGCAAGATCTCCTGAAGAATCAGATCTTCTTGGTGCTGATCTTGAAGAAGAGCCTTCCTGTTTCCTGAAGCAGTCGCTGCAGTATACTGGCTTGCTGCTTGTCGGCTTGAAAGGAACCTCACATTCCTCGCCGCATGTGTCACATATCACTCTGTGCATCTCCAGCCTGCCTGGCCTTCGATCGTCCCGGCTGAACCTTTCTGGCCTGCCGAACCTTCTTGGTGAGTCTCCAGAATCCCTTCTGAAGCCTCCTGACCTGCCGCCAGACCTTCCTGAGGACCCTCTAGAATCAGAGCTAAACCTTCTTGCTGGCTTTCTTTCCCTGTCCCTATTTCCTCTGCGTTCTCCCATATTAAGGTAAAAAAAGGGTGTCCCTTTATAAACCTATGGTTAAAAAGGTGATTTATCTTATATCCCGGTTTATGATAGGTATAAACGCACCCCAAAGAGATTGTGCAGACTAATCCTAGCTCTGCCTGACTCTGCTGCAACTTGAAGTGGCAGAGTGAAGCAATGATGCATGGGATTCCAGCAGAAGAAGTAACAATCCTGATCAAAGAGACACCATTAGAGAACTGGGCCTCAGAAGGCCAGCAGCATTCTGTGAAGTTCAGGGATTTGAAAAAGTAATCTCAACAATTAACAACACTTGTGACCATCATATTTCCGTTATTGCATTTCTCTCCATTGACATAAGGTGTAAACCTGACCTGTTTTATTGCTCCAACATCACCAATGGTTAGGGTCTTCTGCTTTGGCCGAGCTACTTTCAGAACTTCATCTATAGGCACTGTCACAATAGAGTCGCCTACCACTATAACCTCATAAGAAGAGATATCGGACATACCAGCATTCTGTATTGTGAATGACAAAGAGTTCCCATCAACACAGATTTGAGTAACCCCATTCAACTTAACAAGATCAAGCTTTGCTTTTGAGCAGTCTATCAGCTGCTGCTGTTCCTCTGTTGGAGGGCCTAACCGGCCATAGGAAGAACTAGTCATAAACTCGCCAAGATCGCATGCATCATTGGTGTTCTTATCAAAACAACATACAGTGGAGTTAATATCATCTTTTATCTTATTCACACATATCTCTCCATAATCTGCTGAGATACACTCTTCTATGCAGGATTTAGAAAAACACTTCCCAAAACAGATAGATGGGCAAGATGCCAGCCTTTTGAAGTCCATCCCCGGATCGCTGAATAATTCACTTTCATCAATATTAAGTTCACCAAACTTATTGTTTATCTCCAAACTTATTGATTTGAATCTATCTCCACATTCTTCAATACACCCCTTATTCAAACAGTCCTCTGAATCAGTTGGGCATTCAATCATACACCCAAGAATATCCATATAATATTGTTCAAATTCTTTTACAAGTTCTGCCTGAGGATCCAATTCAGAGAGTGCATCCTGAGTTCCTATTTCCTCCTGAATAATTAGATCCTGTTGAGATGTAAAGAACTGCATTCCTGCAGATATCAGCAAACCCAAAGCTATAACTCCAATTACAATTATAGGTGTTATTTTATGAGATTTCTTAAGCGCTTCTGATTTATCATCAGAATCTAATTTGTTTTCAAACTCTTCAGGCTTTGGCTCTTCTTTAGGTGTAGCTGTAAAGGCTTCTTCAATATCAGTTTTCTCCCATCCAACAGAATTCAGGTTTGATCTTATATCATCATCAGAAGTGCCTTTATCTCTTGACTCTTTGATGAAGTTAACTATCTCCTCTTTTAGCATTTGATAAAATTAGTATATTAGATATATAAAGGTTTTGGGTAGACAACTGGGCCTCAGAGGGAATCCAGCATTCTGTCAAGTTCAGGGATCTGAAGTGATAACTGTCTTGGAATCTTACCTATCAAAATCTTCTAAGATAGCAGCTATAGCAGCCTCATTACTAGGCC
>JAHJCS010000128.1 GCA_018812465.1 Nanobdellota archaeon
CTTGCTACCTAATCAGTATACCTCAAATATTTCAGTATATAATTGTTCTTTGAAAAATTATTGGGGAGGCATAATGGCCCTGAATATCACTAATGCTACTGCAAGAAATAATACTATTTCAGGTACACATAATCTCTTTTATACCTTTGATATAAGTCTTGTCAATACAAATGGCACTTCTATAATATCAGACAACAGGCTTTCACAAATGATGAGAGGGGTAGTATTCAGCAATAGTATAGGAAGTGTCATAGAAAGGAACAGGTTTGAAAGCATTCTTTATCCTCTTGATATTGATAGCAATAACTACTTCAACAACTCAATAATAAGAGATAATATAATAAACTATTCAGGGCCTATAAAGCTAGGAAATCATATAGAATTCTTCAATAACACCTGGACTGATCTTGCATACTGCGAAGATGGGGCAATATCCATAAATGACAAGGTAGATATCAACATAACCTATAACACCCTGGCATTCCATCCCAATGTAAACTGTAATTATTCTTTATACATGAACGCCTTTAATGTTAGTGTTTGGCTTAACCAATTCTTTGGAAAAGGAATCAATATCACAGATAGTGTGGATTCTGTTTTCTGCGTAAACAACCAAGGAAACTTCTATGAGCAGAATATCTCCATATCAAATATAGGTAATGGAACCGGAATCAACGGAACAACAATAGGCGGAGACTGCGGTCCAGCAAACATCACAATGCCTGCAGGACAGACCTTTACTGCAGGATCCATCATGCTTAACTGGACAAACCAGAGCAATAAAGAAAATGTCAGCTATTATATCTATCATTCAGAGGATTCTGGATTGACCTGGAACTATATCAATCTCACAAATGAAACCTCCTATAACTGGAGCATTGTAATGCTGGATAATATTGAAACCTATAAAGCAAAGATAGTTCCATTCTACCAGCTTTATAATGCAACCAATGTTATTTCACCTCTATTTACTGTAAACATATCTAGGTTCATTACTTTGGTCAATATGACAAAGAATGATTCAGGCATAGCAGAGATAGTCAATGACACAGAGGCAGTGAGGTATAATGAGAGCCTGACCCTAAGAGTGAATGTGACGTCAGCATTATACCAGATAAGCACTGTATGGGTAAAAGTATGGGAGACAGTCAAATGAGCATCTGCAGTTATCTGGGAAGGTCTGCTGACTATTGTCTCTGGAGACCTCTGGAGCGGCATATGGGGTGTTAATATAACTATTAATGATAGTTTCACAAGGACTGGATTGTACAATTATACAGTCTATGCGAATGAGACAGAGACCAATTTCACAATGGAGCTTGAGGGCAATTTTGCTGTTGTTCCTATCAACCTATATGTGTGCTCTGATGAGAATCTGTGCTATTACAACAACTTCACAGAGGCATTGTTTGCAGCGAACAACACAAACAATACAATAACTCTGCTAGATTCTAATAGGATCTACTCCATACCAAAACATCTGAAATTCAATATAGCACCACCATCCCCTGTCTTCAGCATAAACGCCTCTGGTATAACCCTTCAGTGCAATGGAACTGAATTCACTGGAAATGGCACAGGAGATGGTGTTATAATCTGGGGATATGATAATATCACAATAACCGGATGCAACTTCACTAATTACAGCACAGGAATATTTGTTGATGACATCCAGTGGAGCAACATAACTCTGAACACAATAAGAAACTCAACATCTGTTGACATGAATATGACATCTTCTGTAGCAAATACTCAAGTGTGGTCAAATAACTTCTATGGCCGGGATGTCCTAAACACAGGACAGAGCAATAAATTCTGCTATAATGGAGATCCTGCACTGGATAATCTCCAAACCATGATACTTGCTCTTGATTTCCAGGAAAATGGGGGCAATACTACCTATGACAACAGCGGTTATGGAAATGATGGAGTATTGTATCCAAGTATCTCTTCTGGGCCTCAAAGAGTCGCTGGAAAATTTTATAACTCGCTAAATTTTGATGGTTTGGACGACTATGTGAATGTCTCAATCGATGAGTCTCTTAGCACAAATAACATCTCAGTAGGGTTCTGGATGTATCTCAGGTCATGGAACAGCGCAAATTATGATGGTTTCTTAATGAGAACAAGCTCTGACAGCTGGAATGATGGGTTTGGATTCTCTGATAATAATGACAATACTCTGCGCTTCTGGGTAAATAATTATAATCTTAATTATGCTGACTCTGCTTTTACTCTCTCAGGAGGATGGCATTATATTGTAGGAACATATGATCATTCGAACATCAAGCTATACATTGATGGTGTATTAAGAGACACAACTGCTTACTCAGGTGATATACAGCATTCAACTAAGCCTCTGTTCATAGGAAGCGGCACAACAGGTATAGGCCAGCCAGGATATTTCTCCAACTCAACAATAGACTCAGTTGTTATATACAACAGATCTCTGAGAGATCCTGAGATATTCTTCTTGTATCAGAGAGGAAAAGGCACTGGAAATTTCTACAATGAGCTTTCCAACAGGACCAATATTGAATATAATCTTGATGACTGCGGAATATCCCAGTTCACATACCCTCCTAGATATGGCAATTTCACAGGCACAATCACCCTTGGATGGACCAGCCAGACTGTGAATACTGGAGTTATAACCTACTATCTGACTTACACTAATAATTCAGGGCTAAATTGGTATGATCTGGGGTCAACATCGTCAACAGCTTATCCTTTTAGTGTATCTTCTCTTGTTGATGGAGATGGATATATGATAAATATCAGGCCGTTTGATGGAAGCATCAATGGAACAAATGCGACCAGTGAATTGTTTGGAGTGCATAATTCCCTGCCTAATATAACCTTAATCAGCCAGACAGATAGCGAAGGCCTTCCTGTAGACAGTTCTAATCCCACAAGAGGAGGAGAGATTGTAAGCATCACTGTGAATGTGTCTGACTTCTATGGTGTTGACACAGTATGGATAAATATCTGGAATACTACTATAGGATCCACTGTTGTCTGGCGTGGCCTGTTTGACATGGTCAGTGGCAATTTATATAATGGTATCTGGTCAATAGACATGATTATCAATGAGAGTTTCCCTGAGATAGGCATAGTGAACTATTCAATAAATGCAAATGGTTCTCTTGATAATTCAAGGAGCATCTATGGCAATTTTTCTATACTTGATAATGAGCTTCTATGCTCAAATCTCTCTTTATGTGAATATTCTGACTTCAATTCCTGGCTGATTGGAGAAGACAACACTAATAACACACTAGTGCTCTCAAATTCAAGCTATATATATCGGGGAGGCGGCGGCTCAACTTATCATATATCTCCTATGGCAGCAAGAGCAGCATTTGAGGTTAATTCCTCTAACATAACCCTAGACTGCCAGGGCTCAACAATATTAGGAGGATATTCTGGAACAGGCCTATTCAGCAATAATTTTGATAATCTGAATATCTCTAACTGTAAGTTTGGAAGGTATTCCACAGGAATAAACATCTCAAACACCCAGAACAGCAATCTATCTGAAGTCTCCTCTTTCAGCAACTCTGGGTTTGGTGCATGGTTCAGCAACCTGAATAACAGCTCTATATTCAGCCTGAATTCTTCAAACAATGGTCTTGACAGCATCAGACTTATGAATTCTCAGAGCACAAATCTTGTTGATTCAATAGCATCATATTCATCTCGTGTTGGACTGAACATAACCAACTCTTCTAACTGCGCAATAACTAGTCTGGAGGCAGAAAGAGATCTTTATGGTGCAGTCTATCTGGACTCAAGATCAAACTACATCAATATCTCTGACTCAACTTTCACAAATTCTTCTTACTCCAGCCTGATGTCTCTTTATGCAGATTATACCCAAATATCTGGCAACAAGTTTTACCAGTCACCTCCAGGATATTATGGCATTTCCATAGCTAGGGTTGCCCTTACAAACAGGATATGGTTGAATAGCTTCTTTGCAGGAGGCATACTCAATAACGGAACCGACACTATTCTTTGTGTATCAACTCCAACTTATCTTCAGAATGGGATATACTCCACTTCTCCTGTATATGTGACATTCGGCAATTATTACAGCACATCAATCAACAGCAGTTTTACTCCAGTAGGGAGCTGCGGAAACCTTTCAATACCTTATGGAGATTTTGATGGTGATGGATATAATTCATTGTTGTATGATTGTGATGATGTTAACAAGTACACCTTCCCTTACGCATTTGATTATTGTGATGAATTTGACAATGATTGTGATGGTGTGATAGATGAGGAAGGCTGCGCTGCAGAGCCTTTCCCTAGTGCTGGTGCAGCAACAAAATCAGGAGGCTCTGGAGGAGTTGCCATAGCAGGGTACTCTCCTAGTGGATCCATCACCGAACAGGATATCAAATCAAACTCCACTGTATTATTATACCGCGGTGAATCAGTGTCTTTCATAATATCTGGAAAAGATGAGGTATTGATGCTGAAAAAAGTATACTTTGATAAGGTGAATCTGAGCATCTCCTCTCTTGGCAAGGACTTTGTGTTCTATCTGAATGAATCTGCATTATTTGATCTGGACAATGATGGGAGTAATGACCTCAGCATAACTCTCTCATCAATAATAGATACTGCAGCAGTATTAGAGCTGGTTGATGTCTCAATACCTAAACCGCCTGAAGTTACTTCACCACCAGAACAAGAGGTTATAGAAGGCTTGAAACCATCAGCTGAAAAGCCACCATCAGAACAGAAACCTTCAGTGATAATTGAGACAGGAAAAGGGCTATTGAAATATATCATCCCAGCTATTTCCATAATCATACTGATAACTCTCATATCAGCAGGAGCTGCATCTTACATCAGGTTTATGGGCAATGTCTCTAAAGCAGAGGATTATGTCCAGGATGCTCTGGAAAGAGGATTCACTATCAGCAAGATCAGGAGAAAGCTTATAGAAGCAGGCTGGGAACCTCAAGTAGTTGATTCAATCCTTAAGATAGAATATAAAGACATATCTGGCAAGCAATCACAAAACATAAAAGAAGAAGCCCCTATAGACTCTGATAAGGATGGTCTAACAGAGAGCCTTGTTGAGAAAGAGGGGGAAAAATCAGATACTGGCAAGGTGTTAAAATGAGCAGCAAGCATTATAAAAAAGGTCATGGCTCAAAAGATCCTGAGATTAAGAGGATAAATCAGGAACTTAGGGATCTAGGCCAGGAAAGGGTGTATCTGAACAAAGAGAGTGTAAAATCTGTCCTTTCACTGTTTGTTGTTTTTGTGATATTCAGCATGTTCTTTTTCATGAAGATACCTGTTCAGGCAGGTTCTATGGCTCTGGACGAAGCGCAGGTATTCACTGGAAAGGATGCTTATTCAGTTGGTGAGATGGCGCATATCTTTGTAGTTCCTTCTGAGGCTGAATACAACATAGAGGTCTATGATCCTGACAATAACCTGGCAGCAATATCAACTGATCTTCCAGTAGAAAAGACAGGCATCTACTCAGTGAACGCAGTCCTTAGCCTCAATGATGAGCTTAAAGAGGTCTCAACTACCTTTAAGGGAGTAGTTGAAGCAGATAATGAATCTGATGAGAATATCTCATTACCTTATGATCCTGATGAAATAAATGATTCTAATAATTTCTCTGTTAATCCTGATAATTTCTCTGTGAATCTATCAGAAAACAACACAACCGGCAATCTCTCTAATCTATCTTTAGAAGAACTGCTGCAGGCCAGAAAGAAAGCAGATTCAAAACTCTCTCTTGGAATGCTAAAAAAGCTGGATCTGGAGTTTTCTAAGCATGACATGAAAGAGACTATAAAAGTAATCAAGAATCGTCAGAAGGATAGTGTTGTGATGGAGAAAGATGGGTTATCATTAACTCTTGTGGGTACAACATCAGACAAGATAAAGAATGCTAGCTATAAAGATGGAGTTCTTCATATAGACAGCCTGGATATCGAGACAGCAAGCATAAGCATACCTCATGAGGAGCTCAGCGGAATAACAAAAGCACCAAAGCTGTATGTCCGAGAAGATAATCAGTCTGATTATTCTCTTGCAGTTCCCTATGAGAAAGACGGCAATACATTCAACTCAGTGTTTGTTACACCAACACATTATGAGTTTGATGTAGAGCATTTCACTGATTATTATGTGAACAGTTCAGGAACTGTTTATTTGAACCTCACTGGATGCCTTCTGGACATAAATGGTTCTGTAGGAGATTCCTGCATAATCAATGACGACGGGCTATGGGGACTAAACAAATCTTATATCTTCAACATAACCCCAGCAGCAAACTCTGGAGTAATCACAATAATCTCTGACAATGTTACTCTGGACTGCAATGAGACCTATCTATTTGGGGATAACACAGACCTCACCTATGGAATATATGCAAGCAATGTGAAGAACCTGACCTTGTTTGACTGCAATGTGGGCTATTTTGAGAGAGGCATATACCTTCTAGGCGCAATCAACACCACCATCTTAAACAGCACAATAAGCAATAATAAGGCATTTGGAGTCTATCTCAGAGACTCTGATCACAACACATTCAAGAATAATTCTTTCAATGACAATGGGGATTATGCTTTATATCTTGATAACTCAGACCAGAACAATATTACCTACAACCTGTTCAACAGTGTAGCTCCATTATATGATGATATGCGTATAACCTCAGGCACTTCCTCTTCCAACAGGATCTGGTTGAACAGCTTCTATGGCAATGGAATATATGATGCTGGAACAGGCACCTCTTTTTGTATTGCGAACAAGGGTAATTTCTATGAAGAGAACATAATATATTCAGGAGAA
>JAHJCS010000129.1 GCA_018812465.1 Nanobdellota archaeon
CAACTTCCAGACAATATTCTCAGCACTGTCCACAAAAGGAGAGGCATCACTGGTTATTGAGAATGAGGAGATGCCATTTGAAGGCGGACTCATGATAAAAGTCAAGCTTTCAGGCAACAAGTTCATGGATATAAGGAGCCTTTCAGGAGGAGAGAAGACAATGACTGCTCTTGCATTCATATTTGCTATCCAAGAGCATGATCCTGCTTCATTCTACGTGCTTGATGAGGTTGATGCAGCTCTTGACAAGAAGAACTCTGAGAAGCTGTCACAGCTTGTGAGCAAGTACTCAGAGAGGGCACAATACATCCTGATAAGCCATAATGATGGAGTCATAATCCAGGCCAGCACAATCTATGGAGTGAGCATGGATGAGCACGGCAGGAGCCAGGTTGTCAGTTTGAGGATCTGATTCTAGTTTATTTTAATGCTAGATTATTTAGTTTATATAGAACAGACTGGAGTTATTATCATCCCAGCATCTCACTTATCTCTTTGATTGTCTGATTCCAGTTGTATTTATTGGACACTGTCTTCCTGGCCATGGATCCTATTGCTTTCCTCAGGTCAGGCCGGTCTATAAGCTTGGAAAGCTTCTTTGCAATGACAGCAGCGTCCTTTGGAGGGAACAGGTAGCCGTTCTTTCCATCCTCAACATAGTGAGGTATGCAGCCGACAGTGGTTGCGACAACAGGCAGTCCGCATGCCATTGCTTCCATTGTAGCCAAGGATGAGGTCTCTGCAAGGCTTGGCATAACAAATATATCCATTGCCTGCAGATACTTGACCACTTTCTCTGTTGCTTCTATGTGAATCACATTCTCAAGTGACTTAAACATCCTGTCAAGTGAGATTCCGCTGCCAACAACAAGCAGTCTTAGCATTCCTCCATATTTTCTGTTGAGCATGTCAAATGCACGGTAGAGTGTAGGCAGGTCCTTTTCCCATCCAATCCTTCCCACAAATCCGATAACAACATCAGTCGGTCTTATTCTCACAGCTTTCTTGGCAGATTCCTTGCTCTTTGGAGGCCTGAACTCATTCTCATTGACTCCTAAGGAGATCACTTTCTTCTGAGGAGTTATCTTGCTGTAGATCAGGACTTTCTCGATATCAGCAGAAGGCACAAATATGAAATCACATTTATTGTAGAAATGCCTGGATATGGCAAGAGTCAGCCATTTTACAAAGCTCTTGAATTTTCCGACAACCTTTGGATAAAGATCCCATTCTATGATATGGGTATAAGCATAAAGAGGCTTCTTGAGCTTGTCTGCATACCTTGCTGCAAGAAGCCCAATAGGGCCCATGGCCTGGATGAAAACAATGTCTGATTCTTTGACAAGATTCTTCATCATGCCAAACTTGAACTTTGGAAGATGCATGTCATCCACAACAAAGTCATGCACAGGAACTCTCACAATATTGACATTCTTTATCTTTACGCTCCTGCCTTTGAAATCAGGCACTGCAAGGGTTATATCATATTTCAGGCTGAGCTTTGGGACTATCTCAAGCAGGAATCTGGTTATTCCATCCCATCTTGGAAGGAATGTGTCTGATGCTATCAATAATCTTTTTTTCATATTATTCTAATAACCCCTCTGTCAGCGTCCACTTCTACTAGGTCACCATCCTTCAGAACTTTAGTAGCTACCTTGGTTCCTATGATGCAGGGTATCTTAAGCTCCCTTGACACAACAGCAGCATGGGAGGTTATACCGCCCTCATCAGTCACAATCGCAGCAGCCCTCTTTATTGCAACAACCATTTCAGGCCGGGTCATGCTTGCAACTAATACGGCTTTATCATGAACATTGATCAAGTCATGCACGGTTCTAACAACTTTGACTACCCCAGTTATCTTTCCTTTGCATGCAATAATTCCTTTAATCTCTTTGACATCTTTGCCAGATATCTTAAATATCTTATCATGAATATCTTGCGCTAGTTTACCAGAAAGCACTTCAGAACCTTTTTCTGTATTGATCACTAAGCAGCCTTTTTTCCTTTCCATCAAGAGCTTTCTATCAACACCTTTATTGAATAGTTCCCTTATCTCGTCAATATAGGTGTATTCTGCTTCTTCTCGTGTGATTCTTAGCCTCTTCTGGATCTCCTTCAAGAACAAATCCTGGTAATAAGTTGCAATAAGAACATATTTTTTACGTTCATCCTGCATATAAGCAAAAAGTTCAGTTATTTTAATAAGATTCATGGATTCTTTGTGCAAATCTAGCTTTTTAATGAGATCCTTTTTGGTCTTAAGTAATTCCTTGCTTTCATGTTCTAATCTTTCTAACTCTTTTTTGGGATCTTCTTTCATTTGATTTATCTGATTTAAATAATGTTTCTCATCCAAGTAATTGTTCCTTGCATAATTATTTTGTACCCAATAATATTTTTTAACATGCTCCTTAAGTTTTCTATCAAAATTTTTCTTACCAAAAGCCATTCTTAGCCTAAGTCTATCCTTATATTCCTGAGTGATAAAAGTGTCCACTATTGGCGCCATCAGTATTGGGTAATTTTTGGCATCAACTCCTTTTTTCTTGAGAATCTTCTCAAAATGAGGTATTAAGAACCTGTCAGCGTGCATTGAATAAGAATCCTGGATGCCAATAGCAAGCCCATACTCATTGAGATACGCAGCATACCACTCATAATAAACATCTATTAATAGGTCATCAGACAATTTAGATAAATCAAAACCATCAATCTTCTTCATTATTTTGTCAAAAATCCTTAATCTCTTGTGCCAATCATTCTTGAGTTTTGAAAGGATTTTAGGATCTTTATTGACCTTTGCAATAAAAGATCTCCTAAGCCGTGTCATGTCTTCATCACACCAATACCAATTACAATAATTATTGCTGAAATAATACACAGTGATGCTGTGGCAATCACCATAATATTCTTTCAAAGGCCTAATAGGATCAAGACCGACTGGATAGAAGAAATGAAGCACACCATGGAGTGCTTTATTAGTCCAATGCAGTTTATCCAGCTGATACTTCCTGATTATCTCATCTGATTTCATCTTATCCTGTGGAATACCTCAGCAAATCTTGCGCGGGCCTTGAAACCATTGATTATAGCCCTCCAGTAAACGCTCCATAAAAGGGATACAAGAGACATCCACTGGCTCTCAAAGCATCTCAATGCCTTGATCTTCTTATGGAATGTCTTGGAAACATCAATGTAAAGCTTTGGAAGGTTCCTCTCGGTTATCTTAACAGGAGTCCAGACATCAAAAGAATAGACCTCTCCCTTAAAGTCTATCTCATTGCAAAGCTCCAGCACAAACTTATTGGTGGCAGTGTGGTCTGGCATAGGATCATCGCTGGAATGTGTGAATATCTTTGACGGCTTGTACTGGTTTATGAGCCTAAATACCTTGTCATGGATGTCCTTCTCATAGATATCCTCTGTAAACCTTCCTTCCTGGAGGCCCAGGAAGATTGTCTTCTCAATGCCTATTATCTTTGCAGCCTCCCTGCTCTCATTCACCCTCATCTTGACAGTGACTTTCCGCTTAAGCCAGGGATGGCTTCTTTCTCCATAAGAAAACACAACTATGATTATCTGCTTGCCTTCATCTGCATATTTTGCCAGAGTGCCTCCTGGCCCGAATACCTGGTCATCAGAATGAGCGCACAGCACAAGAATGCATTCTTTAGGTTTCCTGGATGCTTTGTTCTTGGCCATGATACAAAAAAAAGAAAGGATATTTTTAAATCTTTAGTAAAGCCCTGACAGGGATTACATATTCTCTAGAGCCTTCTGCATCAAAGGAATGACCTTCTCAGCCTCTTCTTTCAGCATCCTTCCCAGTTTTGCGAAAGTGTACTCGCCGTTGTTATTGTTGAGATTCTCTCTTGATATCTGCATCTTAGCAGTACCTTCATTATATGAAAACACTCCAACAGTTATCCTTGATGTCTCAAATTGCACTGTCTCAGAGAACAATGCCTTGTCTAAATTCTTATCAAATGCCATTTTATGCCTCCTAGGTTGTATTTATTAAAAGAATGTATAGATAATCCCGACTCGCAAGCTCGTCTGGGATTATCAGACATCCAAAAAGGCAAAATCTCGACTTCATCGGGATTTTGCCTTTATTGTATGCGCCGGCCGGGAAATTCTGGATATAAGAAGCTCTTACTACCCTTTCGAACCCGAACAGCCGGCTTGGAAGGCCGGAATACTAGCCGTTATACTACCGGCGCATAATCCTCAAGAAAAATAGACCATTTATAAATATTTCTCTGAATAAACCCTAAGGAGAAGCCTCTTCAAAAGCTCCCAAAGCCCTCTTAAACTGCTTTATAAAGCGCTTATTGAATTTCTCTTTGACCACAGCACCGCAGGCATGCTCATGCCCTCCCCCAAAGCCCTCAACACCATCTAAAGCCTTGGCTAATATGAGTGAGACATTTATTTCAGAAGCCCTTATGCTGTACTTGATCTCTCCAGATTTCTCCCTGCCCACAAGGATTATCTTTGAAGGATAATTGAACAACAGCTCATTGGAAAGCTCGCTTGAGAAGCTGAACTTCTCTCCTTTGTAAATGTATATGAATAGTTCTTCTTTAGGGACCTGATCTTTTGCTTTTTTGAGCAAAACATCATAATGATCTTTTATTGAGCTATGTCTCTTGAACAAAAATCTTCCAGGAGGAGTGGTCTCATGAAGTATCTCATCAGGATCACTTACTCTTGTGAGAATCTTCATGCACTTCACAACATCATCAGTCTTTCCTTTTAACACAAAAGAGAATACCCTCACAAGATTGCCTATAGGCTGGCTAAACAATGCCTCTTCTGGCCTAAACACACTAGGGTCAAGTAGCTTAGGATATTTTGCGATAAAATCATCTCTGTAATCAGGCATCTGCCAGTCTCCGATAGAACCAACCATAGCTATCCATATATCATTCTTGACAACATGATAACATATTGCAGTCACACAGGTATTATCTTTTATATCATTTAACCGTGGATTGAAATACATCACATTATCTCTTTTGAGAGGGTTATGATGGTCTACCCAGACAACAGGTATCTTCATCTCATGCATATCATCTAAGAAGTCCTGCTCAACAACAGCTATATCAAGGATGAATACCTTGTCAGGCTCGTACTCCTTGACCTTTCTGGTGTAATTGGCACTGTCAATCTTAGGGGTCATCTTGACAATGACACCTTTGCCCTCAGTTATGTGCCTGTAGAACAGCAGGAATGAACACAGACCATCTGCATCATCATGGAAGAAGAAGATAGGCCTCTTGCAAGAATCAAGCTCTTCCCTTATCCTTTCAATATGTCTCTTATCTAGCATTATATCACCGACGCTGCATAAAAAAAAGCGAATAAGAGACTGAAAAAGGCCTTGTTTATAAAGCTATTTGATTATATATAATCCATATACTAATTGAGTATTGTTTAGGAATTACATTAGGTAAATTATATAAATAACAAGGGTTAAGAACCGGTTATGGGGGATAATAATAAAACTCTAGAAGAACCGGTTAGAGAGGATGTTCTCTGTTGGTACAGGACTGCATCTGGATATGACGGGTTTAATATAATGGAAGAGAGAAGGCCTGAAGCCATAAGACAGGCTTTAGAGAAAGCAGGAATAGACAGTGGAGGATTCCTGCTGAATAGTCTGGCACTCATCTCTTTTGTAATCTTTTTGAGAGGATTGATTTCTTCTCTGTGATTAAGATAGTAGACCTCTTACAAGAATCAAGCTCTTCCATTATCCTTTCAACATGTCTTTTCTCAAGCATTATAACACCGACGCTGCATAAAAAAGCGAATATAAACAATAAACACAGTGGGTTTTAGGGTTTTGGAGAATCATATATAAAAGTATCATATAATGTGTTTATAAGTATTAAGATCAATTGTTATCCTATCTAGAGTTATCGCTTTATTATGGCCTTTCTCAGCTTTTAGGTGCTCGTTCATGCTTTTCTCAAGAGCATCAATATTGAGTATTGTGAATATCCAGTTAGGGGTTGAAAACTCCAACCGGTATTCTATTCCTAAGAACCTCATAATCCTGCTGATCATCTTTTCAAAGTCAGATTGAGTCATCCATCCTCTCTTCTCAATCTTATATTGCCACCAATCCACATATCTCTGCATATTATAAGCAAGAGTTGTTGCAATCTCATGCGAAAGATTCTGATTTGTATGTTCTATGGCCTCCCTGATATATTCAGGCGTGAAAGTGTTTCCTACATTAAGTACACCTTTTATTGACTCATCTTCGATTAGTTTCTCCCAACCAAGAGACCTTATGCTGTCTTTCTCCTCAAACTTTTCGTAGATATCAAGGAAACTCACATTGCTCAGATATGAGGAGATTGCCCTTCGCGGATTAGTCACTATGTTTGCCTTTGGCAGATAAGAGAAATAGACCCTGTCTGAAGGAGCTGATCTTCTTCCTTCATCAAGAAGCCAGCTTAATTGCAGGTCTTCGCAAAGCCTTGTCCTTGGATTGAATCCCTTAATCATGAGATAAGAGCTTGATTTTATGGCAGAAGCCGGTCCATACATCCTTATTGCCTGGTTAGGGTTTACTTTATGCCTCATGTACGCCCAGGCAAAATCAAATGCCCTATGCATGACCCACAGATTGGGATACACAATCCTGTACTCAATAGGAAAATTCATCTGCATCTCCACAGCATCAAGATTAGGGTTGCCAAAAAAACTATCTATTATCTCTGAGAAAAAATCTGGAGAGATATCTATACAGTCACCATCTCCGCCAACAATAAAGAAGTTCCTTGTGTCTCCAGACTGCTGTTTCAAAAGTAGGGCATAATCAGCTATATACTTTCTGAGATAGCCTATGGGCATCCTTTCCTTGAATGCCTTGAATAGATGGTAGACCTTGACATTTGGATGGTTGACCCTGAAGAGCTGGACACCTGTAAGAGTGAAATCCCTCTTTGCTCCAAGAGGAAGATTCTCAAGAAGCACTATTGCAATCTTGTCAAAGTCCCTGCAGCTGCCGTAGTTCTCAAGAGTCTTTAGGATGGATTTCTCTTCCATATAAACAGGAATTGCGAGTATTCCTCGTATAGATGGATCCAGTTTAGGGCTTCTTTTTGCGAGATCAAGAAGCTCTTCATAATACCCCTTGAAGTCATCCATTATTAGGTCCCCATACCTGAAGTATAGGTTCATCAACACAGAGATATCATCGTTCATGGAGTACATCTGATTGTTATCAAATATCGGGACTTGATTGAAGAGCCGGTTGTGTGATTCTTTCCTGTCAAATACCCCTGTACTGTCAGAACCATACTTGGGCCTGAAGAAGGTCTCAGCAGTCCTTGCTTCAAGATAATAAGGTTCTATCAGTTTAGGTTTTCCGCTGCGCCCCATTATCCGATTCATGGTCTTGCTGCTGTTAATTGATTTTAGATAGGAGATATCCTGTTCAAGCCCACCTATTATCTGCTTAAGAGAATCGGTTATGATATCAAGCTCATTTATCAGCTTGGTCTTACTTGAAATTAAGGATTCCATATGAAGCGCAAGTTCCTTCAATGATAGGTTTATTTTCCTTGCAAGGTCTGGATCCTGAAGGTCAGATGAGTATTTCTGAATATCTCGCCTCTTGAATATGATCTCTTCTGAAATATGTTTCAGGGAAGAAAGTGAGTCAAGTATAGACTTATATCTGCTGAAGAAGAGTTCAAGATCCCTGCTAAGATCTGCAAAGATGTTTTTTATCTGATTGAAATATCCGCTGGTGTAATATTCAGACAAAGAACTATGCAATCTTGATATTCCTTCATTGAAACTCTTGTTACTTATTTCAGGATACCTATCTGAGCTCTGTGAAAGCGTCTTATCCAACTTTTCTATCTCTGTGACATTATCATAACCATCCCCTTTCCAGCCGAACCCAGTATGTTCATCAAATCTTATGTTCTGGATTTCTGGAATAAAAGATTCTAGTTCGCTGAATATTCTTGCAATCGTTTCTCTGTTTTTATAGAGGATATCCAATAGCTTCCTCTTCTCAGCTAGTTCCTGATGTAGATTATCTACCTGCTTTTTTATGTTACCTTTCTCAATGTCCTCTTTCTGAATCATATTTTTAAGAGAGTCTATACTATTTATTATGACTTGTCTTTTCCTGTTGTCAGAAGTTCTCTCAAGTATTGACAAAAGCAAGTTGACAACCTTTGAAGCATTGCTTGACTGGTCTGCTGACTGGCTGATTCTATGCAGCACCATATCAGCATTTACTTGGGGTCTGTTGATTTCTGTCTGGTTATCCATTTTCAGGGTGTAGGAGGCTTTCCTTTTCTGTATCTATCCATAAAATTCACATAGAACTCCTGCATTGATTTTATAAGAGCTGAATATTTTGATGAAAGATTAACAAGTAGGGTATTATCTTTGTTGATGATCAGACTGAATTTAGGGTGGGATGTTATTGAGCTCAGCAGATTATTTATCTGATTGCTGATATCAGATAGCTCGTTCAGGGAATCAGTGACCTTCTGCCATTGCTCTGCGCTGACGGGCGGCTTAGAGCCTCCATGATATCCTCCTGAATTAAGGAACTCATAGTTTGTCTGCAGAACATCATTGCATCGTGTCTTGAATTTGTTGAAAGCTGTTTCATACTGGTTTATAAGGTTTGAAAGTAAACTTAATGCTTCTGAGAAATCAGGATTCTCACCTGGACCAGGCTCAGGTCTGGGTGAAGGCCCGGGTCCTGGAATTGGTCCAGGCCCAGGCGAAGGTCCTGAAGGCCCACTGCCTCCGCCACCACTTCCACTGCCAACACCAAGACACCTCAAAAGCTCTATAACACCAGCAACAAGACACACAATAGCAACAAGAAGCATAATAGACCATATCAACCTGACATACTGATTAGAATGCCTGGCAAACCAAGCAGTCAAAGAAGGAACCAAAGCCTGAAAAAAGAAAAACAGGAAAGCAAAAGCAAGCATACCAACACCACGCTCACAAGCACCACCCTTGATGAAATTATAAAAAGCAAGACCAAACGTAAAGAACACCATAACCAAAGCAAGAGGCCAAATACTAGCAAGCCTAAAACCACTCC
>JAHJCS010000010.1 GCA_018812465.1 Nanobdellota archaeon
ATGCTTTGCTCAAAGCGCTGAAGGATGGTGTTGTTGATTGCATAACAACAGACCATGCTCCGCATCTTCTTGTTGAGAAATACAAGGAATTTGAGGAGTGCGCAAATGGTATTGTCGGACTTGAGACATCAGTTCCTCTTGTCATGGACAGGCTTGTGCACAAGAAGATAATCACCATGGATCAGATGGTCAGGATGATGAGCCTCAATCCAGCAAGGATACTTAAGCTGAACAAAGGCACACTTAGCATAGGAGCTGATGCTGACATAACAATAATAGACCCCAAGCTTGAGCAGCAGGTTGACAGGTACAAGTTTGAGTCAAAAGGCAAGAACACACCATTCCATGGCTGGAGCCTCAAAGGATGGCCTGTCATGACCATTGTCGCAGGGAAGATTGTGTGCAACAACGGAAATATTTATAAAAACTGAGGTCTGAAAGGTCTTTATGGGGGAAGGATATCTAAGAAGAGGCCAGTACTTTGAGCAGGTAGTGGATGGTTTTATCAAGATAGGGTTTCTTTATGAGCTTGAAGGAGATATTGTGCAGGCCTTCAAGGCATACTACACAGCTGATAGCATCAGGCCAACTGAACAGTCCCAGATCTCTCTAAAAAGAGTGCAAGAGAAGATGGCTCAAGAGATGAAGCTGTCTCTAGAGGGCATTGCAGATATCTTTCCTTTGCCTAAAGCCTATTCTGCCTCTGTTCATCATAATGATAAAGGACCAGTGATCTCAAGAGGTGATAAACTTTGATGGCAAACAAGTTTGACCAGAGCAGATATGATAGTTTCCTTCTTAAAAATAATGTTGTTGGCCTAAAAAAAGAGCCTATAAAGCTCAAGTCAGGCCGTGAATCATACTGGTATGCAAACTGCAGAGTTCTTTCTGACACTTACAGCCTTCTCAGCACAACAGCACAGTTTGTTGTTGACAAGATAAAAGAGCTTGGTCTTGATTATGATTATATCTATGGAACTCCTGACGGAGCTACAAAGCTAGGCATAATGGTGAACATGCTTCTTGGAAAAGACAATCCTGGACTTAAGATGGTTGTTGGAAGAAAGAAGCCAAAAGAGCATGGTGATGCAAGGGACAGGTATTTTGTTGGGCCAGTTGAGAAAGGCGACAAAGTGATAGTTCTTGAGGATGTGACCTCAACAGGAGGCTCAGTGATAGAGCATCTGAATGCTCTTAAGGATGCTGGTGTTGAGATAATCGCTATGATGTCATTGTTCAACAGGCTTGAGAAACGGGAAGATGGCCTGAGCGTAGAAGAGTTCATAAAAAAAGAATTTAACATACCCTATTACTGGCTGAGCGATGGAGCAAGGATACTTCCTATTGCCATAAATCAGTCAGGATTTGATGATGAGATAATCAGGAAAGCACTTGAGAATATCAACAAGTATCTTATTGAGCCAATAAAATGATGAGGCAATCATGAACTTTACAGAAAGACTAGCAAAAGCAGCAGAAGAGAATAACAGCATAGTCTGCGCTGGATTTGATCCTGATATTGAGAAGATTCCAATCAAAGGAGAGCCTGGTGTCGTGATTCCAAAGTTCTTTTCTGCTCTGCTTGATGCTTTTGAGGGAGAGGATGCAAAGCCTGGTGTCATAAAGCCTAATTCTGCATTCTATGAGCAGTATGGGATTGAGGGATGGCAGGCAATGAAGAAAGTGATTGATGACTGCAAGAAAAGAGGATACCTTGTAATCCTTGATGCAAAGAGGGCTGATATCGGCAATACCTCAAAGGCTTATGCTAATTCTGTATATAATTTCCTTGATGTTGATGCGCTTACTGTCGCTCCTTACATGGGCTCAGATTCTGTCGGTCCATTTCTTGAGTTCCATGACAAAGGAAAAGGAGCTTACATCCTCACCAGGACATCAAACAAAGGAGCAGTTGACATGCAGGATCTTGTGGTGAATGGAAAGCCTCTTTACATGGAGACTGCAAAGAAGATTGTTGAATGGCACAAAGAAGGCACAGGTGCAGTTGTAGGAGCAACTTACCCTGGAGAGCTTGAGAAGCTTTCAAGGTTCTTTGTTGAGCCAGGAAAGAAAGTTCCATTGCTCATTCCAGGTGTAGGGGCGCAAGGAGGCAGTGCAACAGATGTTGTGAAAGCTCTAAAGGCCAGTGGTAATGAATTAAATATTCACAGGATTAATTCATCAAGAGGACTTATCTATGCTTATCAAAAAGAGGGAACAGATGATTTTGCAGGAGCAGCTGCAAAGGTTGTCAAGAACATGAACAAAGAGATAGGAAAGGTGATATGATGTATACCCCAAACACAGCAGAATACCCTCTAAGTCCTGGTGGAGGATTCTTTACAATAACATCAACAAAGGAAATAGGTTTCTATCCAGTAAATGTAGAATCTCCTCATGATTACCTAAGAGAGGTAGAATCAGTCAGAAAGCAGATAATGGGTCTTGATGGTGTTGAGTCTGTCAGGCCTGCTGAAGTAACCTATGACAGTCAAGGATTCCCTAGATTTCATCTTTCATTAGAGAGACATGGCCGGCCTGTAGATATGAAATACTTTAGGAATGTGATAACAGGTCAATGGTGGCTTGAAGCCTCAAGCAAAGATCAGGCTATTGGATTGGAGGTTCTGACATCAAATATCCTCTCAGGGATTATAAAACCAAGAATACAAGAACTGAAAGACAAGGCCAAGGCAACCATGCATTAATGATGTTTTTCATCAGTAAACTATTTATATTCTCATTCTTTATTGTTTCATTATGTCCTTATTCACAAGAAAAGAAAGAGAGCTTGTAGGCATAGTAAAACCTGGTTCTGACCTTAACAAACCTGTCAAGAAGTATGTCAAGAAAGCTGTTGACCTCATAGGAGGTTTTGGAAAGCTTGTGGAGAAAGGCGACACTATTGTGGTCAAGCCTAACTTCAATACTGATGATGCTTATCCTGGCTCAAGTGATCCTGACTTTGTGAAGGCTGTAATTGAGCTGCTTTATGAGGCTGGCGCAGGCAAGGTCATACTTGCAGAGGATTCTTATTTCAGGGTTAGCACAAGGAAGAATCTTGAGAACACAGGCATGCTGAGAAAGGCTCTTGAAGCAGGCGCTGAAGTCATTGTGCTAAGAGAGGGCAAGTGGGTGACTGTTGATGTTGATGGAAAGTACATGAAACAATTCCATGTAGGAGAGATATTCACTAAAGAGAAGAAGATTGTCTATCTTCCATGCATAAAAACCCATTTTCTGGGAAAGTTCACAATGAGCCTGAAGCTTCCGATGGGTCTGATAAGGTATGATGACAGGATAAAGATGCATCTGCGCGCACTGAACAGGAAGATAGCTGACCTGAACATAGCTGTGAGGCCCAGCCTGATAATCATGGATGGAAGAAAATGCTTCATAACCAGAGGTCCAAGGACAGGTGAAGTGAGAGAGCCTGGGCTTATACTTGTTTCAGGAGACCAGATTGCGATTGATATTGAGGCAATAAAAGTAATACAAAGCTTTGAAGGCAATAATCTTGCAGGAGTGAGTCCCTGGAGTTTTGACCAGATAAGATGGGCTATGGTCAATAAAATTGGTGTGGGCTCTGAGAAAGAATATTATATATTGAAAGGATAACCTCTATCTGTTTACTTTGGTTCTGCAACTCTAGAATATGACCAACAGCTTTAAAAAAAGCAGTCAAAACCTTCTATCCATGATATATGAACCAAGAGAGGACTCTTATCTGCTTGCAAAACATGTTGCAAAACATGCTTTCGGAAGGGTCCTTGATGTAGGCACTGGCTCTGGCATCCAGGCTGTGACAGCTGCAAAAAAGAAGCAGGTAAAATCTGTACTTGGAGTAGATATACAGAAGGCTGTTATTGAGCATTGCACTAGTAAGGTTGTAGGTCAGTCCAGAAAACTGAGATTTAAGCAAAGCAATCTTTTTGAGAATGTCAAGGGAAAGTTTGACACAATAATATTCAACCCCCCATACCTTCCAGAGGATGTCAAGCTCAAGGACATAACCCTTGATGGGGGAAAGAAAGGATACGAGACACTTGAGAGATTCTTTGATTCAGTCAATGAACATCTCAGTCCTGACGGAATAATACTTGTGCTCTTCTCTTCTCTCACAAACAAGGCAAAGGTTGAGGGCTTTATCAGCAATAATCTGCTTGAAGCAGAAGAGATTGGAAAACAGAATCTTTTCATGGAACAACTTTATGTTTATACTGCAAAGAAGTCAGACTTCCTAAAGAAGCTTGAGGCAAAAGGCCTAAATAACCTAAGAAGGCTCACAAAAGGCCATCGTGGACTGATATTCACAGGCTTGATTGGAAAGAAGAAGGTCGCTGTCAAGATGCAGAGGAAGGATATTGGAGCAACAGGAACAGTTGATAGAGAGTCCCGAGTGCTGAAGATACTGAATGAACACAAGATCGGACCCAAGATATTGTTCTCTGGCAAGGATTTCTTTGCCTATGAGTTTGTTGAAGGCGTTTTCATTCCTGAATTCTTGGAGAAAGCAGGCAAAAAAGACATGATCAGGGTTCTTAGGGATGTTTTCATGCAGTGTTACAAGCTTGACAGGCTTGGAATGAATAAAGAAGAGATGCACCATCCCTACAAGCATATTGTAGTAAGCAAGGGAAAACAAAAGAAGGCTACTCTGCTTGATTTTGAGAGATGCAAGAAAACAATAAAGCCCCACAATGTGACTCAGTTTGTGCAGTATATAACCAGCGGAAAGTTTGGGAATATAGTAAGTGGAAAGATAAATCTTGATAATGAGAATCTTAGAGAACTTGCAAAAATGTATAAAGAGAATATCAAACTGAAGAATCTTAATAATATATTTAACTCTATAAAATGGTCTTTTTAATAATAATTCCTGGCTCGGCCTGTTCTTGCAACAAATCAGACCTGGCCGAGTGAGGCCTCTTGTCCAGTAATAATTACCTGCAAGGACAGGCAAACCTCACCTTTCCCATATCTGATGTTTTATCTATGGGGGAAAGGTTAGGAATATTTAGCACTAACTTTTAATCATTCTTCAAGTGCCTAAATCATCAGAAAAGGCGAGTAAGATTAAGCACATTAATGTTTAAGATCAGGAGCAGAAAGCATTCTCCTAATCTATAAATCAGAATTCATCAACTCTCTCTCAAATATCCCCAGGACAACAATCTATCCACATCCTCAAACCATCTCTCTCCAATATCATCTCTGTAATACATATGAGGTATCATGATCTGCTTTATTCTTGAATACACTTTCTGCTGTGTCTGCTTCATTGTCTGGCCTGTTCCGCACACAATCAATGCAACACCTGACTTGCCGGTCACAACCCATTCACTATTGACCATCTTTACATCCTCAATATGCACACCTTCTGTAGGTTTCTTGAATATAATGACAGAATCCTTTGACTGCACCATAAATGTCTCTTTGTCTGAGAATGGGAATGGAGGAACGACAATCCTCACTCCGATCTGGAATCCGCTTTTTATCTTAAGCTTGGCCTTTTCACCTTTTGCTAGTTCATAAAGGAAGTCACCTATTGGAGTGAGCATGCCTTCTTCCTGTATCTGTATTGCAGGATAGCCAAATCTTGCAGTGAACTCAAGAGGGTATATCCCATTGGCATTCACAATACAGTTTAGGTCTATATATCCCACATATCTCTCTTCAGCAAGCTTTGGTTCTAGTTTTTTTAGTGTTGAGTTGAATATTTTGTTAGGTCCGCTCCAGAACATTGATGTGCCCATCTCTCCTGTTGAAGGCCCAAGGTTTCCTGGATAGAGTTTCTTGTGCTCAAAGTTCACATTGATAGGATAGATAAACTCTTTGCCATTGAAGAAAGCTCCTACAGCAACTTCTACCCCCATGACTCTTTTTTGGAGCTGGAACTCAGGAATCTTCGCAGCCCATGCCTTGTTATAATCACTCAGTACCTGCAGGACATCCTTACCATCCTCTTCTTCACCCACGAACAAAAGCCTTTTCATGTTCTATGCTTCGCCGCATGGCTTTATCACATATCTTCCTGGATTGCTCTTGACAAAACTTATAGCATCATCAAAAGACTTAAAATCCCTGTATGGGATTATATTTATGCCGAATTTCTTCAGCTCTTCCTGGCCAAATGCACGGTCATCCTCAAGCCTGTCTGTGTAAGGCGAG
>JAHJCS010000130.1 GCA_018812465.1 Nanobdellota archaeon
TGTTACATCAAATCTTTACTCAGTTATTGCTCATCATTGCAAGGACAACATCTCCAAGTGTGCCTATGTCCTCCTGTGCTGGAACAGGTGTGTATCCCTGGCTTTCCAGTTTTGCTGCATAAGCTGATGCTTCATTGAATGCGTGCTTTCCTGAGAAAGGCACGTTCTCTATTACCTTACCTTCAAGATCATAGACCTGGACTGCATAGCTGTGTCCTGGTATGACCTCTTTCATCGCAACCTCTCTTGTGTTCTCTACAAGATATGCCTGGACAAGTTTCAGGAATCTTGGATCTTTGCTGAATCTTGCTTTTCCTTGATCTTCTTTTGATTGGGTTTCCATAGTATCACCTTTTATTATCTGTAACTTTCTGAAAGATCTATTGCACCATTGTAGGTTCTCTTGACAACTTCAAGACCTGGTACATGTATTCCCTGGTTCTCAAGCTGCTTCTCAAGCCTCATGTGGTATGTTGCTTCTCTTATCTCACTCAATGTTGGGTTTTTGATGTATAGCTGTGCCATTTTCATCGCCTCCGTGATGTTTTGCACGCCTCTTTTCTTTGTTCTAAACACTATTATGGCAGTACACAGTATTTTATTATTTTGTGAACTTCTGATAGAAAGACTTAAATACTAGATAATCATTAAATAGGTTAATGGAGAATATAACCCTAAATTATATATCAAAGAAAGAAGGAGTAGATAAGGCTCAGGATATAATAAAACACTTCCTGAACCTCTTCTGGAGAGAATTTGCTAGTATCAATATCAAATCAGAGGTCATCAAGTGGCCTAAACTCAAAGATATAGTCTTAAAATCAGGCTACCAAAGAAGGAATGCCTACAAGCATCTGCACCAGCTGAAGTTCTATGACATATTCAGGGGAGATGAAAAAATAATATTTCCCACGTCCTTTTTGTTCATAATAAACGGCAGGGTCTACAATCCTTCACTGCTTCTTTTTGAGAACGAACTACCAGAAGAGCTGAATAAAGGAGAGATATACACATTGACACCAAGGCTTCCAGTAAAAGTGATTTCTGAGCTGATAAAGATGATCAAGACAGAGAAAAACATGCTAGATAATCTTGTCAGCATATCATTTGGCACAGAAAGATACAATTATTCACAGGAATACATCTACTCAAAGCTTCCAAAAACAACATGCGCATTCAAGATTTGGAACCAGCATGACAAAGAGATAAGTCAAGATGAACATAGATTGTTCAGTTCATTAAGTCCTCTAAAGGATCCATTCAGCCACAATACATTGTTTGACTTCAAAGAAGGTGACAGCTCTCCATTCATCAGGCTGGATGAGGCAAAAAAGGAATATATCATTGCAGGTTGGTGCGCAAGAATAACAGATAACCAGCTTATGGGATCATCTGATGACTCTATAGAGTCAAACTCGTTCATAAGATGTTATGATAAAAATAAAAAACTCTTATCAGACATCAAGATAGTATTCCCATCATCCCAGGATGGAATTCCTATGATGGCCCAGCACTCTACAGTCGGCACAAGAATAGAGAAGTCAGAAAATCCTCAGTTCATTGGCTGGTATGATTTCAAAAATAATATTCCAACAGAAAAATGGCTCATGAACCATGTTCTTGTGAGCTTTTCCAGGATAAAGTTCAACAAAGAAACCTGTTTTGTAAAGATAGAGACAGAGAAATCAGGATATTTCTCTCTGATATCCATTGTTCCAAGTGTGCAGTTCCCTGAAGAGATAGTCAGGAAAAGGATGAAGAACCTGCATTCAGACAGATATCGGCAGAATAATGAGGAGATATTTATCTTTGAGAAAGCGCCAGAGATAAGCGAAAAAGATTTCCAGATGCTCAATGAGATAAACAAGAGACTGAAAGAGGCTTCTTTTGTTGACAACAAGAGACAGCTTCTGATAGATTCTTATGGAATCCTGTGCAGATTTATGGATAGATTCAATAAGATTCTTAGAAATCTGATAGATAATGATACAAAGTTCTCAGGATCTCTTGTCAGGCTTGCTCTCTCTTTGATGAGCGCCTGCCTGCTCATTCCATTAAGCATAAAGAACAAAGACAAAGAACTGAATGACATGATAAAGACACTGGAGAAAGAGGAATATCTTCTGCTGAAAGATGTGATAAACCATATAATCAAGACAGACCATGAAAACCAGAGCCTGCCCGCTCTTATAATGACTCATTATAGGCAATTCAGGGATCTGAAAGTCTATTTCAATGAGAATATTGAGATCAAGGAATTCAGGAAACTGATATATCCTACTGAGCAGATAATAGAGAAGAGCAGTGATATAGACCTTAAGATGGAATTCTACAAATGGTGGCTTAATCTTGAGAAGAACTTCCTTGAGAAAGGCATAATCTATGGAGATGTCCAGGACTCAATAAAAGAGATAGAGAATATCTACAA
>JAHJCS010000131.1 GCA_018812465.1 Nanobdellota archaeon
GGAGAGAAGCCTTCCTGTCCGTCCATCACAACTTTGTAGTTGGCTGATAACGGAGGGAAATAATGTGCATAACCGCAGTCAAGAGGCTCGCCGTTTATGTAGATCGTGCCTGAGAGGCCCTGAGTTGATACTGCATAATAATAATCATAGCTAACTCCCTGGACCATGTAACGGAGAGTAAGCACCTTCTCTCCGGCAGATATGTCATCAAATCCAAAGTAATAAAAGCCATCAATCTCCTGCATATCAACGATGTCCCATGATGATACATTCTTTATATTGCTTGCCAGCTCTACATCAGAGATATCCCTCAGCTCTCCTGGCTCATAGATCACATTATACTGGTGCTGCCAGAACAATGGATTGCTGAACTGATTCTGCTGATCAAACAGAACCTGGCATTCTCCTGCATCATCTGCAACAACATTGCCTTCAACAACAGTATCATAAGCATCATCTCCATTGAATATGATGCTACCCATGATATTTATGCTGTCACTGTCCACAAAACAGTTGCCTATGAAAGTATTATCTCCAGAGCACTTGTTCCTAAGGAACTTGTTAAGCTGTATGCCATCTGATGTCTCAAAGATATTGCCATTGATGTCATTTGCGCCTATGCAGGTTCCTTTCAGGCCATAATCTGCATTGATTGTGTTGCCGGATATTATTGACTCTACAAAGAAAAGCCCTGAAACACCCTCATTTACATCTGAGATATCATTATTGAGGATATTATGCCACATGCCAAGAGCGCCTATTCCCTTGTTTGTTCCTGATATTGTGTTTGAGTCAACAGTTATGTTGAATCCAGCTGCAGATATAGCCTGTTCAAAACTTCCTGATATTGAATTATCAACCACAAGAGAGTCTCCTCCACCAATCAGTATGGCATTATCTCCAGAACCAGAGAATGTGTTTCCTCTGACTTCTGAGTTCACAACACCAAGGAAAAGGCCTGAGTCTGTGAATCCATTGTCAAGTATGACAGCATTCTTCACAGCGCTCAGATTAAGCCCTTTTCCATTGAAGATTCCATTCTTTATGGTTATATTCTCAAATCTTGGGATTGTGTCAATCAGGTCATTTATCTCCTGCCTTGAGAGCTTTGTAGGATCAACTCCCTGCGTGAGAGATTCAACCTCAGAAAGATTGTATCTTGAATAAGCTACTACACCGCCGGTGAGCTCAGCTCCATTCAGGTCAATCTCAACATTGCTTGAGGATATATTGATATTGTCGTTGTAGTCTCCAGAGCATAATCTAATCTTTGTCTGACCAGAGATGTCAACATCAGTTGTGGCCATACAATCAAGGTTTATCTTGGAAAGGTCCAGTCTTCCCTCAAAATATAAACCATTCCAGGATATCCTTCCTGAATGCATCACATTGTCTTCCACATACGCGTCCTCTATCCTGAAATCGCTTCCTTTGCCTATGATTACTGAGTCTTTTATTGTTGAGTTCTTTGAGCTTAGATCCTTCAGAGTACTCCTGCTGACCTTGGTTGAGTCCAGGTCCGAGTTTTCTATGTTAAGACCGCAGTTCTTAAAAGAGCTGATGTATCCATCAAGCTGTCCGCAGACAACAGAACCACTCTTGTTCACTATAATCTGAGGTGACCAATCTATGGAAGTAGGTGACTTGACCATCACATATGTGGGTGTGTTCTCAATGCTTACCTCATAGGTGGGATATCCTGTCAGTGTTGTGGTCGTTGTCGGAACCAGGAACTCAGGCTCTTTGGACAAAGCTATTGTATAAGTAGGTGCTGCTGTATTGTCCCAGTCTATCTTAGCTATGCTTTGAGTCACATCAAGGACAATAAGATTCTCAATTTCAGGAGAATCCGGACCACTATATGCTGTCTGCTCTGTGCAGTCATAATGAGCTGCAAGCTCAGATGGCATGTAATACCCTATCCTGTTGAGTAGTTTCATTGGATTTACAGTCATATTGTTCAGATATCCCTTGTCATCCACATTAGTGAATGTCTGAGGTTCATAAGGCCATGCACATACCTGATTGAATTGGTCAATACATCCTGATATAGGCTCCCTGTCAATCTGGAAGTGCATATGAGGGTCTGTTGAGTAACCTGCTCCTAAAGTATCATCAGAGTACATATCATTAGCGAGTATTCCAAGATATGTTCCTGCCTTGACAAAACCACCTATTTTTAGCTCTGGATTGAACTCTCTCATATGTAGATATGCAGAGTAGAGAGGTCTTCCATTGAGAGTTATCTGGTCATGCTTAAGTATAACCATGCCACCATAACCTCCATTCCTGCTTGTTGAGGCATAAAGCACATCCCTTATAGTAGGCACTTCATCCTTGACCACAATACCATCAGCAAAAGCATATACTTTTGTGGTATAAGCAGGCGCAAGAACATCTATTCCTGCATGCGATCCTGAGCCCTCACCATTATGGTAATAATCTCCGCGATAATGGTTGCATATCTTATAGTCAGCGCAACTTGTGCTTGAAGGATTATATTCTATAACCTGATCAAGAGGGTTAGAGAATATTGTGCCTGGTTCTACAACCACATTCTGCCAATTAATGTCATAATTGCTTGTCACGCTTACAGGAATTTGATGCTTTGTCGGAAGAGTGCATTTAGGTGTATATTGTATTGGCTCTCCTTCTGCATTCTGGCTGGATATCCTTCCATGAGCAACAGTTATCACATCATTAAAGGATAATCCCATCTCATGGAAAGTATATTCATCAACAATCCAATGGTATTGGCCTCCTGTGTACAGATATACTTCTGGAGAGCAAGCTTCCTTCAAGAGTGTTCCTTCCTGAGGTGGAAGAGGGAAAGTGTACAACACCAGAGGGGCTGTAAGCTCTGTCCCATAAGAATTCCACTGAGATATCTCTCCTGAAAGCACAACCCTGTGGTCATCAAGGTTGTATGTGTTGAAATTATAGCAGAAAGATGTCTCATCTGCTATATGCCTGAACTTTCCGTTCTCAAAAAGATATATCTTATTGTCGCCTTCTTCCCTCAATCTTTCTCCTTCACTGTATGGAATTCCATAAGGGTCCATTCCATTGTTCAGGAGGGCTATCAGTGCATTTGTTTTCAAAATGTTTGACTGCAGGAAAGCAAGCTGGCTATTGGCTATTGTCTGGAAAGAGGTGGCATAAGCATCTCCTCCATTGATTGTCTTGCCCACATTCCAATAGTTTGTGTTCTGTGATTCCTGCACAAGATTGTGGTCTGTATAGAAGTAAGCGAAAATATCTCCTGCTTTTGCTGGATTAAGCGCTTTCACCTGAGGACATACAGAATCATCCTGGACATTGCAGTATTTCCTGTTCTTGCACTGGCAAACATCCAGTGAAGGATCTGAAGTTCCTATACAATCAGCTCCGCAATACTTCTGATAATTATATTTGTGAGTTATCTGGATATAACCTCTGCCCTTATAATCAATACCACCATCATAGGGTGTTGACCTGCAGAGATACACACCATCAAAATTTATCTTGTAAGTGCATCCTGGACCCATTCCATAATCACCATATTCTTCTACAGGCGAGAAGGATCCTGGGACTTCTTTTAGCAGTGTCGCCATGACAGCAGCCAGAAGCTCCTTGTCCATCACAATGCTCCGGTCATTGAATGCTCCTGATACTGACAGAAGAGCTATAGCAAGATTTGCGTTCTTGTCTGAAGTATACTGGAAAAGCTCAGGGAATGTGTCTATCATCTCCTGGATAAGCTCATCAGGACCTCCAACTCCAGGAAGATACACATCCACCTGCCCTACTTTGTATCTGTTATACTCAAAGTCCTCAACATATTGAGAATCAAGCTCAACACGGATATCAGGATTATCTAGATCATAGAATCCCGTTATCATGCTTAAAGTTCCTGAATAGTCTGAGGGTAAGGTTATTGTCCTTGAATAAGTTATTATACCATTGAATTGTGTTGATGAGGTATTGAATCCTTTTATATCCTTAGTCCAGTGGTCATCATTAACTACAATCCTCTCCTGATCATCCACAAAATGGACCATTGTCCTGTAATTATTGTCCATCTTATGCGCTTCTATGCTGTAAGTGTATGTAAGCTGTTCTCCTGAAGTTAGTTCTATTTTTGAGAAAGATGCTGGTTTTGGAGCAGGAGGTAACAATACCTGAGTTGGCACATCCAACTGCCCTATCAGATACTGATAGTTGCCTATATCCTGAGCATAGTTTGATCTCATCTGCACATTGCTTCCTGGACTGGCTTCTGGATAGAATCCAGTGACCATCCTCAGATGCCCTGAGAAATTTGAGGGTATTGTGATGCTTCTGGTTCTTCCATAGAAACTGAAGTCGCCCCCATAAAAATATTGTGAGTTGGTCAGTGTGTAAGGATAAGAAAAGTTTGACCAGTGGTCATCATTGACTATGATATTATCACTGTCATCCTTGAGGTGCACAAATGTCCTGTATGCTGCTGAAAGAGGGTAAGCATCATAGTGCAGCACATAGGTTATTGTGTCGCCCGGATTAGGCGTTGTGTTAGAGATCTGTGCTGGCCTTGGAGCCGGCAATGGAGGAACCTGCCAGGTTAAGCTTTCTGTCCTCTCATTATTGAGTGTGCTCTCTTCATCAAATGGCGCCACAGCCTTGCATTTTATGCTGTGAGTACCAGGCTGAAGAACCCTGTGAGCAAATGATGCTGTTTTTATCTCATTCTCAGATATCCCTGCCACAGGCACTGCTTCATTAAAAAAACCATCTATGTAAAGGTTTATATTAAATGAAGATGATGTAGAAGCACCTATATTCTGGACATTGCAGTATATTGTGCTTTCTATCCTTCCTAGGCTATTGCTGGTGAAAATATCTACTGGAGTCAAATCTGGTTTAGGTGTTGGGGTGCAGGGATCTGTTCCGACAACATAACCTATTATGCCATGATTTTCCCAACCTGACTGAACCCTCACTTGTTCATACTCGCACCAGTTTATTGTCAGTAGAGTGTCTTTCTGTGTTGGATTGTACAATTTATATAATGGAGTCCTTCCTGTGCCTGCAGTTGGATACAAGAATCCTTCAATGCCCCAAAAAGTGTATCCAGAATCTCCTTTCTGCTCGACTTCTGTTCCGCTTGTTGTATAATAATTGACATGATTAGTTATGTCCTGCATCCTATAAAGGTAGACTGCACCAGAAAATAAAGTTGAGGATGGCTGCCCATCATAATTAGAGAATGAATATCCTGTTGGAACCCATGGAGTCTTACCTTCCATACTCTCCTGGGTATATACATGGTCTACATAACTGCTGTGATAATATCTCTTTAAAGAGACAGGATTATAAGGAAGATTGCATTTGTTATTTGAAGAAGAGAGAGAGCCTAGCCAGTTATCATAATAGTTAGTCTGCTTAGCTAGCTTGTTATTAGGATCAGGCACAACATATATGGACTTGTCCATCTGGACATTGTTAAGAACTATCCATCTCTGGACAACACTTCCTGCAGGGATTGTCTTTCCCGAGGTGACTTTCACAAGATTAGCTGGATTGGTCTTGTCACCGAAGTACACTCCGAGCTCAAGATTGGTAGCATCCTGATCCCCTATGTTATGCACATTCACTGCTAAGACATACGACTGGGTGTTGCACCAGGTGAATGGCCGAGGATTATCTCCATTCTGGGTATAAAGATTCGGCAGAGCTGAAGCTAGACCGCTGCAAAGCAGCACTATAAATATTGTAAGAATTGTCTTTGTAGTTATGTTTTTCATTTTCATTCCTCCTAAGTTTGTTTCGGGATTGGGACAATGTCCAAGAGCATCAATGAGATTATGATTATCATATAGAAGACTGATACAGCTGCATTCTCGATAAGACTGAGTCTAGGGATCTTTTTAGAGAACTTTGCTGCGCCGTGCTGCATAAGAAGAAGACCTGCGACATTTGTCAGAAGATATGCAATCAGGAATACAGGGACAAAAAGATCTTTTGTGATGAATGCAGAAAGATATGCA
>JAHJCS010000132.1 GCA_018812465.1 Nanobdellota archaeon
AATACTATTACCTCATCTTCACAATCTCCCCAAACATCAGAACTGATAGATCATTTCAGGACAAGCAGAATCGGCCCAACATCCTCGACCTTATATAATCTTGATAATGCAGTTCTGGACCAAGGAATGTTGAGATTTGATGTGCCTGTCAGAGGCAATGCCTCAGAAGCATTCGCATACTTCGGCAGTCACAGGACTGCTGATGTGTACTCAGCAAAGATAGACAATGGTATAGCCTCATTCACAATACCTATACCTGACAGCCAGGCAAGCCCAGGCAAGCTCAATGTAATCGCAGGCCATTACACAGAAAGAGGAGCGCAATGGACATCCTCATGGAGGTTTGATATCTCTGATGTACAAGAGATTGCTGATGCAGGCACAACAGAGACACAATCTACAGATGCCAAAACCAGAAAGACTGAGACAACCTATACAGGCGTCAATGAAACAGATTCTGTCAATGAGAATAATCTTCCCTCAGAAAGATTCAATACATTTGTTCAGGAAGATTCAGGCAATAATAAAGATATCAGGATAACTGCATCAATCTCAGATCCTCCAAAGCAGGATATTGCACATCCTGTTGTAGATGGCCAATATTTCCTGATGGTCAATGAACATTATCAGAAAGTGTCTTTGTTCAGGCTTGACAGTTCTGGAGATTATTCATTTATTGAAGCAAAAAATCTGACCGAAGATGCTGTCTTTAGCTACTCAGGCCTGAATGCAAAAGTGGTATCATTCAATTCAACACAGACCAGCACAAGCAAGCTTGAGGAGACCCTTAAAAGCGCACATTCAACCCAGAATTCAATGAATACATTGATAGAAGAGAATCCTAATAACACAAATAATCTGCTTCCTCAATACCAGAGATACAGCTCAGGAATAATCCATGATGATATGGGCCAGTGGCTTTATGCTGAGAGGCTCAATACTGATAAGACAATATCAGAGCTTTCAAGAGACTTTTCTGACAGGTATAAGATAGGTGATCCTGAGAGAGGCATCAGCCAGTATGCTTTCTATAAGACAATCGATGATTATGCAGCTCAGAATAATCTTGAGAAAGCAAGAAAGATCAGCAGAAGTGTGCATGCATAATCTTCAGATATTCATTCATCAATCATTCTTATGTCATATGAAACAGGAAAGAAATTTGAGATTTATGTAGAGCAGCTGTTCAAGGACTGCGGGTTTGATCATGTAGAGAGAAATCTCCTCTACATCAAGTATGGTTGGTTCAGGAAGCGGCAGATGGCTCAGATAGATATACAGGTAGGTACAAAAGGAATAATCTCAGTGCCTATTATCTATGAGCTGAAGTACTCATCAAATGGAAACATAAGCCTGAGTGAGAATCCTGTGGACCAGTTGTTGAGGGCAGCTAAGATAACTGGTTATAATCCAGGAGGGATAATAACCAACAAAGGATTCACAGAAGGCCTTGCGAACTATGCAAAATCAAAAAGAATAAAGCTTTATGATGCTACTTACCTTGCAAAGCTTGAGAAGAAAAGAAAAAGCCTGGATGGGCATGGCCTGATATGCCTTCCTTTTATGGGAAAAGACCTTGAGCAGAGGATTGAAATTCTAGAAAACACAATAGGAAATGTAAATATAAACGAATACAAAAGTAAAGCTAGGACTATCTATCTTTGATTAACTTAATTCTGCATAATCAGTGATCTCTTTTCTGCTTATTCCTGAATAACAACTTGCATTCTACAGCCTTACGGCTATTCTAATAATATTTGTGCATTAAAACCTGAATCTATTCAGGAAATGATATCCTATTCTTTTATTGATATAGCTATCACTAGGATACTATTTTTTAAAACATCATTTATAGAAATAAATGAAGTGCCATGCATAAGTAGAGCAAAATGAACTTTTGGGGACTGCATGCTGAATACCTCGTTGCCTTGGTACTTACACATCAGTTCCATCAAACCCATCTTTTATGGGTGTTCTAAGATGTCTCTTTTTGAGGTGAGCTTCGTGCTTAGATGCTTTCAGCACTTATCACTTAACGCGTAGCTGCTCGGCATACCCTGTCGGATAACCGATCGACCAGAGGCGTCGAACCCTCGTTCCTCTCGTACTAGAAGATCCTTCCCCTCAGACATCACACATCTCCAGTAGATATCAAACAAACTGCCTCACAGCGTTCTGAACCCAACTCACGATCCCTTTTAATTGGTGAACACCCACACCCTTGGCTGCTTCTGCACAGCCAGGATAGGAAGAGTCGACATCGATGTAGCA
>JAHJCS010000133.1 GCA_018812465.1 Nanobdellota archaeon
AAAAGTTGGTTTACAGATGTCTCTCTGCCAGTTCCAATGTTGAATATGCTTGTTTGGCTCTGGCTTTCAAGGGCAAGAAGATTTTCTCTAGCGACATCACTGACATATACATAATCCCGGGTCTGCTCTCCATCACCAAAGATGTTTGGCTTCTCCTGATTCTTGATCTTATCAAGAAATATTGATATCACACCAGCTTCTCCTTTTGGATCCTGGCGAGGACCATAGACATTAGAATACCTCAAGATAACATAATCTATCCTATAAAGGTATTTGTACAGGAAGAAGTAATGCTCAGCAGCGTGCTTTGAGACACCATAATGGCATATTGGGTTGACTGGATGCAGCTCATTGCAGGGAATCTGTTCTGGCTCTCCATAGCATGCACCTCCAGAACCAGCATAAACAATCTTCTTGACCTTATGCTCCCTGCATAACTCAAGCAATTCTATTGTGCCAATGATATTGGTTATAGCATCAAACACAGGCTCTGATACTGATTTCCTCACATTTATCTGCGCAGCCTCATGAATGACAAAATCAGGCTTCTCTTTCTCAAACACTTTTACAAGAAAAGGAGAGTTTGTTATGTCAACTTCATAGAACCTGGCTTTTGGATTGATATTGTCTTTCTTTCCTGTAGAAAGATTATCAACAACAACAACATCGTAGCCTTTGGAAATGAGAATATCTACTATGTGACTTCCTATAAAACCAGCGCCACCAGTAACAACCACTTTCATTTGATGACCTCAAGCAGGATAATAACCTCAGAACAGAACACAAAGCTTCGGATAAAAGTGTTCTCATAGACATAAGGTATTAGATTAAGGAACTGAAAAGGCCTGTAAAACCCTCCGAACACAAGCTTTCTCTTGACAGCTTTGAAATAGGGCTTGAAATACCCAGGAAATGCAGCTTCATAATCCCTTAAACTGTTGTACCTGAAGTTTCTTTTATGCTGTTCATAAGTATTTGTGGTAAAATGAGGCACTCGGATCAGAATTCTAGCTTTATTCTTGCACACCCGGTACATCTCTTCGACCATAAAGTTCAAATCATCTATATGCTCAAGGAAGTGAGCTGTGTATATCTCTGAGACAGTATTATTCTTTAAGGGTATGCCTTTATTGAGATCCCATACCTTGTCAACACAAGGATATTTCAGCAAATCAATTCCATAAAAACCTTTTTTCTTTGCATTCCCACAGCCAAGTTCAAGTTTCATTATGACCTCCTCTTAAAATATGATATAGTCCTCTTCAATCCTTCTTCAAGCTCTATCTTAGGCTGCCACCCAAGAATCCTCTTTGCTTTTGAGATATCCGGCTGCCTGAGCTTTGGATCATGCTGAGGCAAGGGCTTGAAAACTATTGTGCTCTTGCTTCCTGTCATATCTATTATCTTCTGGGCAAACTCAAGTATTGTCACCTCATTAGGATTGCCTATGTTTGTTGGAAAGTTCTCTTTTGACATCAGAAGCTTGTAGAATCCTTCTATTTCATCCTCAACATAACAGAAACTCCTTATTTGAGTTCCATCACCAAACACTGTTATAGGCTCATTGTTCAGGGCCTGATTTATGAAAGCAGGCACTGCTCTGCCGTCATCCTTCCTCATCCTTGGACCATAAGTATTGAATATCCTCACAATCCTCACATCAACCCCATATGCCCGGTGATATGCCATGATCAGGGCTTCTCCAAATCTCTTGGCTTCATCATAACAGCTTCTCTCTCCAGTTGTGCTCACATTGCCGTTGTAGCGCTCTGGCTGAGGATTGATGTCAGGATCACCATAACATTCTGAAGTAGAAGCAAAAAAGAATACTGCTTTCTTTTCTTTTGCAATATCAAGCATGTTCTTTGTACCCATAGAGTTTACAAGCGCTATCTCCACTGGAATCTTTGTAAAATCTATTGGAGAAGCAGGAGAAGCCAGATGCATGATATAATCAACAGGTTCAGTTATATCCAACTTATTTGTGACATCATGATTTATGAACTTAAATTGAGGATTGTCCTTGAGATGGCTTATGTTATCCTCACTTCCTGTAACAAGATTGTCTACACAGATAACTTTCATTCCTTTTGCGATAAGATAATCGCAAAGATGGCTTCCAAGAAAGCCTGCTCCTCCTGTCACAATAAATGTTTTCATTCTTTACCTCTGAAATAATTGTCAGCGACCTCAAAATCAGATATTGACCCAAGATCAAACCTTATCTTCTCCTCCCTGCTGAAAGCATGGATATGTATCTTGTTATAGAGCATAAGAGGGATATTGCCGATAAGATCCTTCTTATCATCGCCAAATTTCATCTCTTTTATTAATTTTATGGTGTCAGCAGCATATACATATATGGCAGGGCATATCCATTCTGATCTGGGCTCTTTTGGCTTCTCCTCAAAATTGACAACAAGATTATTTTCATCTAGCTGTACGCATGCGCTTCTTCTTATCTTATCATTGTCCTTCTCTTTGTAGACTACAATGACACTTGTCTGTTTCTCCCTGAAGAAATCAATGAGATCCTTGAGCTCAAACTTCAGAAGATTGTCTCCAGCAAGCACAAGGACATCATCCTCAATATCCTCCTCTCTTAGCACAAGCAAAAGGTCATTCACTGCTCCAAGACGTTCTTCATTCCTGCTTGTGCCATCATTTATCAGCTTTATTGGGATTGTGCTGTGATAATGATTTCTCCATTCCTCGAATTGGGAGTGATACTTATTGTTGGTCACAATGTATATCTGGTCTATGCCTGTTCTTTCAAGGTTCTCCACAGAATATTGCACCAAAGGTTTTCCAGCGATTATGATCATTGGTTTTGATCTTGATTCAATAAAAGGCTTTATTCTTTCATATTTTTCAGGCTCCTCTTTTTTCAGTGCCTCAATATCCTGCTCCAGCCTCACACCATATCCAGCAGCAAGAATTATTGCTTTCATTACCTTCCTACCCCAAGATAGATGAAGCCCAGTTTCTTCATCTCTTCCCTGCTGTAGATGTTCCTGCCGTCGAATATCAAAGGAGACTTCATGAGCTTCTTCATCTTCTCCTTGTCAAGGTTCCTGAACTCATTCCATTCTGTGACTATCACAAGGGCATCACTTTCTTTAAGAGCGTCATAAGGATTATTGACATACTCAATATCCTTCAGGAGCTTCTTTGCTGTACCTTCTGATTCTGGATCAAATGCAGTTATCCTGGCCCCAAGCTTCTGGAGCTCATTAATGATTGTTATTGAAGGCGCTTCTCTCATATCATCTGTCTTTGGCTTAAAAGCCAGACCCCATACAGCTATTCTCTTTCCTTTGATGCTGCCCATCTGGCTTTTTATCTTGGGTATTATCCATCTCTTCTGCTCCTCATTGACCTCATCAACTGCCTTGAGTATCTTAAAATCTATGCCATGATCTTTGCCTGTGGCAATAAGGCCGCGTACATCCTTTGGAAAGCAACTGCCCCCATAACCAACTCCAGCCTGAAGAAACCGTGACCCTATCCTGCTGTCCAGACCCATTCCCTTGGAGATCATCTTGATGTCTGCACCAGTCTTCTCACAGAGCCTGGCAACCTCATTCATGAAAGATATCCTGGTTGCAAGCATAGCATTGCTTGCGTATTTTATCAGCTCAGCGCTCTTTACATCAGTGAAAAGTATGGGCTTTCCTGTCCTTTCAATTCCTTTATATATCTCAAGCATAGCGTCCCTGGCCTTGCCGTTATCGACTCCAATCACAATCCTATCTGGATTCATGAAGTCGCTGATTGCGCTTCCTTCCCTGAGAAATTCTGGGTTTGAGACAAGAGTGAAATCATGATTATCTTTCTGGTTCTTGCTGATGATATCCCTTATTTTATCTGCGGTGCCTACAGGAACAGTGCTCTTGTCTACAATTATTTTATATTCATTCATGTGCTCTGCAATATCTTTTGCAGCTGACTCGACATATATCATGTCAACTGATCCATCATCAGAAGAAGGTGTGCCTACTGCGATGAATATAACTTCAGAGTCCTGGATAGCTTTTTTCTTGTCAACTGTGAAAGTCAGCCTGCCTTCCCTCAGATTCCTTTTCACAATATCATTAAGACCTGGCTCATAGATGGGAATGTCTCCTCTCTTGAAACTCTCAATATTCTTTGGATCCACATCAAGACATATCACATCATTACCAAGATCAGCAAGGCATGCTCCAGTAACACTTCCGACATAGCCTGTGCCGATGATTGTTATCTTCATAAATCTCCTTCCTCCTCATTTGTTCTTCTCTATGATCTTCATTACTCTGTCTTTTATCTCATCCAGCTTTTCCTCTGAGCCGGCCTCTGCCCTGAGCCTCACAAGAGGCTCTGTGTTTGACTTTCTGAGATTGAACCACCATCCATTTCCTTCTACAGACACTCCATCCAGATGAAGCAGTTTCTGGTCCTTGAACTCTTTCTCTATTGCTTTTATTATCATATCTCCTTTCTCAGTGCTGCTTATTCCTATATTTATCTCAGGGGTATTGGCATATACTTTGAGCGGTTTCACAAGC